>DATDPY010000423.1:0-14138 GCA_035292565.1 Cyclobacteriaceae bacterium
TATTTCGAGATCATATTCCTTACCCGGGGAAGGGGTAACCATTATATCGATTTGCGGAATTACCCCGTGGAACCTCCCATCATGTACTTCATCAGGAAAGAACAGGTTCATTATTGGGAAATTACCCGGGAACCCGAAGGATTTGTCCTAATCCTGAAAAAAGCATTCCTGGATGCCAGCCTCGATAAGGAATTGCGCTTTCTGCTCGCTGAGATCAGCAGTCAATCCTGTCTGAAAATTGAGGACCATGAAACGATAACCATGATCTTGAAACTGATGGTTGCTGAGGGCCGGATTACAAATTCCTTCCATGTTCTCGAGGGATTATTGAAAGCCCTGCTTTCGAAAGTGCTGGAAGTAGCGAAACCGGTGATCAACAGAGCGATCGCGAGAACCGACATATACCAATCTTACCTCGAACTCCTCGGCCGGGAAGGCACAGGCAAAAATAACGTTGCCCATTATGCCCGGCTCCTGAATACATCGCCCCAAAACCTGAATGCGATTTGCCGCCGCACGACGAACCAGACTGCCGCGGAAGTATTGGCGGAATTCATTATCAGCGAATCGAAACGTCTTTTGCTTTATACCGATAAAACCGTTTCTGGGATTGCTTACGAACTGGATTTCAAGGATCCGTCACATTTTGTGAAATACTTCAAACGATTTACCGGCCTCACACCTCAGGCTTTCCGGCTCCATGATCACTGATACCATATCATTTTCAAAAATACCACACTAAATATATTTTATAGTATAAATATTGCAGGATGGATTATACTATAAGATTAAAATCCCTGGCAAAATGAAAGGAACTCTAATCTTCCCGATTCTTTTCTCCGTCCTTAGCTGTGCTCCCAGCAGTCGCGATTTATTAAAATTGGAATCCAGAATTGACAGTCTGCAAAAACAACTTGATAAATCTTACACGCCAGGATTCGGAGAAATCATGTCAGGAATACAGGTTCATCATGCCAAATTATGGTTCGCAGGGATCAATGAAAACTGGGAATTGGCCGAATTCGAAATACACGAAATTGACGAAGGGCTTGAAGATATCATGAATTTCAATATCGACAGACCGGAATCGAAGGTCATCCCTATGATCAATCCTGCCCTGGATAGTGTACGAGTGGCTATAAAAAATATGAATCCGGGTCAATTCAAAAACGGATATATATTGCTTACCAACACCTGCAACGAATGCCATAAGGCAACAAATCATCAATTCAATATTGTTACAGTACCCAAAAATTTACCTGTGGTAAATCAGGACTTTAATCCGGTTCGATGACCATGCTGGAAAAAATCATATATACCGATCAGGCCAAAACGACCATCCTGATCAGGCTTATAACCGGGCCGGTATTTCTTTCCGAAGGGATCCAGAAATTCGTTTTAGCGGATACCCTTGGCGCCGGCAGGTTTATTAAAATCGGCCTCCCATTTCCGGAATTTCTGGCTCCCTTCACCGGCAGTTTTGAAATAGTATGCGGCACCCTGGTATTATTTGGATTATTTGCCCGACTGGCTGCAATTCCCCTCCTAACCATCATGCTTGTCGCTATAGTGTCAACCAAGATTCCCATACTTATAAATGATGGATTCTGGAAAATGATTCATGAGAGCCGCACTGACTGGTCAATGCTGCTGGGTAATATTTTCATTCTGATCAGGGGCGCCGGAAAGTGGTCGTTGGATTCTTATCTGTCGCGAAATGTCTGAAATTATAATTATCGCAGCCGCATCACTGATTACATCATTACTTACTTTTTTTTCCGGCTTTGGACTTGGCACCATTCTGATGCCGGTATTCGCCATCTTTTTCCCAGTCGAGATCGCTATTGCCATGACCGGGGTCGTTCATTTCTTGAACAATACTTTTAAACTAATTCTCACCGGTGGTCAGGCAAACCTTCAGACTGCCCTGCGGTTTGGAATCCCGGCTTTTATCAGCGCCCTGGCCGGTTCATACCTTCTGCTCACCGTAAGCCGCCTTACACCGGTTCTTTCTTATCATCTCGGAGAAAAAGAATTCTCGATCACTATGGTAAAGATCATTATAGCCGTATTGCTGATATTGTTTTCACTCCTGGAAATAATCCCATATTTCAGGAATCTGCAGTTTGAGAGAAAATACCTGTTGCTCGGCGGTGTGTTGAGCGGCTTTTTCGGAGGTCTTTCAGGACACCAGGGGGCCCTGCGAAGCGCCTTTCTGATAAAGAGCGGCCTCGATAAAAATGCCTTCATCGCCACTGGTATTGCGATTGCCTTCATGGTCGATATTTCCAGGCTGAGCGTTTATTCGACCCGGTTTGTGGATTCGGAGATTTATGAGAATTTTCCAGTGATCACTGCGGCAACGCTTTCTGCCTTTTTAGGCGCATTCCTGGGAAACCTCCTGTTGAAAAAAATAACTTTCCGGGGTGTTCAAATGTTTGTCAGTATAATGCTGATTGTTCTTGCTGTCGCAATTGGAATCGGAATTGTTTAATTATGAAAAAATATATTTTCACCATCATCGTCCTGCTGTCCACGGCTGTAACCAGGGGACAGACCCTTAATGAGTTTCTTGAAAAAGCGAAAAAGAATTATCCATTACTGGTTGCGAAGCAGCATGAAATCAGTGCCAGGCAGGAGCAGTTATCCTATATCAGAAGTACAGCCCTTCCTTCTATGGACATGCTTTACCAGGTCAACTATGCAACTTACAACAATATTACCGGACTGGCTGTCAGCACCTTTGTCCCGATCAGCGGCCCCCCGGTTCCTGTGAATGTTTTTCCAGGCGTCTTTGGCAGCGCCGGGAGCATTATGCTGAACTGGGAACCATTCACTTTCGGCCAGCGAAAGGCGGCTGTTCATACCGCAGAATCCTACCTTCATTTTCAGGAAGCCGATGCGGATCAGGAAATTTTCCAACATCAACTTAAAGTAATCAGCAAATACCTGGACGTTGTTTTTTCCGCTGAATTGATCAAAGTATTCTCCAAAAATCTTGAACGGGCCGAGGAAAATACAAGGATAGTGAAATCGCTTGCCGGCAGCGGACTGCGTCCCGGAGTGGATACGGCTATGTTTCAGGCAGAATCGGTACGTGCAAGAATTGAACTTTTGAACTACGACAACCAGTTCCGTACCTTCCGTACGGAGTTATCTGAATTTATCGGAGGAGAACCGGTTAATGATGTTACCGACAGCATTTATTTCGAATCCCTTCCGACAATTCGTGTTGACAGTGCAACCGGTCTTCATCCGCTTATCCGGATATTTTCGGAAAGGGTTAATATCAATCTGCGGGAAAGGATTGCCCTGCAACGAACGCTGTTCCCTCGCTTGTCATTCTGGGGAACAGCCTATGGGCGGGGATCGGGAATTGCGATTGACGGGACAGCGAATCCGGAGGAAGGACTAACGTTAAGTCATTATAATTATGGAGGGGGGCTGATTTTGTCTATTCCAATCTTACGCTTCGCTAATTTGCGCCACCTGGTAAGCACAAGGAATTCACTGATCCACGCGGAAGAGGAAAGGTTGAATCTTGTCAGGCTTCAGCTCGAAAAACAAAAACAGGTTGCAGAAGCAAGTCTGGACAACGCATTTAAGATCGCTTCTGAAAGCCCTGTGTTTTACCAATCAGCCGAACTGGCATATCGAGCTTTATTGAGCCGTTATAATTCCGGCCTGGTCAATTCCGCCGACCTGATCCTGGCTCAATATACCCTGATAAAAGCTGAATCGGATATGAAAAAATCTTATATCGACGTATGGAAAGCGCTGTTGAATTTGGCGGCCGTCGAAGGAGACCTGGGTGTGTTTATGGATCAACTTTAATTTCCAATTTTATGAATCTGTTGCAGGGAGCATTGCGGAAGCCGGTTACGGTTGTGGTATTCGTCCTCGCGATTGTATTTTTTTCCATTCTTTCGGCCAGGAATATGAAAATCGACATATTTCCCGTATTAGGCCTGCCCACGATATACGTGGCCCAACCATACGGCGGCCTGTCGCCTGAACAAATCGAAGGCCTGATTACCTCGTATTACGAATATCATTTCCTGTATGTCACCGGGGTGAAATATGTAGAATCTAGATCCATCCAGGGAGCCACAATCCTTAAGGTACAGTTCCAGGATGGAACCGACATGGCTCAGGCAATGGCCGAGATCGTAGGATATGTAAACCGTTCCCGGGCCTTTATGCCCCTAGGTACGGTACCCCCATTTATAACACGATTCGATGCCGGAAGTGTTCCTGTTGGACAGCTAGTGTTTACTTCTGAAACCCGTTCCTTGGGCGAAATACAGGATCTTGCTTTGTTTCGGGTACGGCCAATGTTCGCTACCTTGCCGGGTGTATCGGCACCTCCACCTTTCGGCGGCAATCAAAAAACCGTTATTATTAAGGTTGATCCAGATAAACTTAAAAATTACAAGTTATCTCCCGACCAGGTGGTTCAATCCATTGCAAGATCCAATACGATAACTCCCGCAGGAAATGTGCGTATCGGGGACGAAACATTTCTCACCCCGCAAAATACAATAGTTGAGAACTTTAATGAATTGGGGGACGTTCCAATAACATTAGGAGCCGGCCCTGCGGTATATATCCGCGACATAGCACAGGTGCAGCTTGGCGCGGATGTTACAACTAGCTATGCCCTGATAAACGGCAAAAGATCCATTTATATACCGGTGACAAAAAGAGCTACGGCATCCACGTGGGATGTGGTTAAAAATGTCAAAGCTGCCCTGCCTGATATGCAAGCAGCTGTACCGGATGACATCATCGTTACTTACGAATTCGATCAATCGGGTTATGTGATAAATTCCCTAATGAGTCTCATGTTTGAAGGCGGATTGGGGGCAATACTAACGGGATTGATGGTATTGCTTTTTTTGCGTGATCGCAGGAGCGCACTTATTGTCGTCCTCACCATCCCGCTGGCTTTGCTTACAGGCGTTACCTTTCTGTTCCTTGCCGGACAGACAATCAACATTATGACGTTGGGGGGACTCGCGCTTTCGGTGGGTATCCTGGTCGACCAGGCCACTGTAACCATCGAAAATATCCATCAGCATCTTGAACAAGGTGAATCAAAAACGAAGGCCATATTGTATGCATGCCGTGAAATCAGCATTCCCCTGTTGCTCATCCTTTTAAGTATTCTGGCCGTATTTATTCCGTCAATTTTCATGTCGGGTGTTCCGAAAGGGATGTTTCTCCCGCTTTCGCTTTCAGTCGGATTTTCGATGATCGCTTCATTTTTCCTGGCGCTTACATTCGTTCCGGTCATGTCAAACTGGGTCCTGAAGGATACTTTCCGGCCGCAAAAAGCCGGGCGCTTCGAGCATTTCCGGTCCAAATACCTGGCACAACTGGAACGTGTTAAAAACAGGTCAAGACTTGTTTCAGGAATATATTTCCTGATTTCATTCATATTGCTCATTGTATTCTTCCGGGTAATTGGCACGGAAATTTTTCCGAAAGTGGATGCAGGGCAGGCCCAGGTCCGGATGCGCCTGCCCGATGGTACCCGTCTTGAACGAACCGAAGAAGCAACGCAATTCCTTCTTAAGCTGGCAGATAGCGTCTCACGGGGAAATATTGAAATTACCTCCTCCTTTGTGGGCATGCAACCGTCCAGTTACCCGATCAATACAGTTTACCTGTGGACAAGCGGTCCGCATGAAGCAGTCGTTAAATTTAATCTGACGGCCGGAGCAGGCATCACAGTTGATGAATTCAAAGAAAAATTACGTGATTCCATCAAAAAAAATATCCCCGCGGCAAGGTTATCGTTCGAGCCGGGTGATCTTGTTGACCAGGTGCTGAATCTGGGCTCGAATAACCCCATTGAAATCGCCATCACCGGGCGTAATCAAAATCAAACCCGCAGGCTGGCTGAAAACCTGGAAAGCCGGCTGCGGGCTGTGCCTTACTTGCGGGATGTTCAGATCGCTACGCCTCTCGACTACCCGACCATTAAGATTGATATCGATCGGGTGAAAGCGGGCCAACTCGGACTCAGTGTTGATCAGATTGGTAAATCCACCGTGGCGGCTACCTCATCCAGCAGATTTACACAACCAATTTACTGGCTTGATAAAAATACCGGAACCGCCTATCAGGTGCAGGTTGAATATCCGCAATATATTATGAACTCTACGGAAGACATTGAATTGATTCCGGTCTCGAATGATCCCATGGTATTTTTAAGGGATGTAGCCACCTGGAAAAAAGCTCTTTCTCCCGGAGAATATGACAGATTGAACCAGCAACGTTTCATCACGCTTACGGCAAACATCCATGAAAAAGACCTGGGCTTTGCCCTTAAACAGGTTAACGAATCCATTACCTCCCTCGGCCGGCTGCCGGCAGGCGTTAGGATCATTGTGAAAGGGCAGGCAGAGCTTCTTTCAGATACCATGAATGAACTTCAGTCGGGGCTGTTGATCGCCATTGTGGTGATATTCCTTCTGCTGGCCATCCATTTTCAATCCTTTAGGCTTGCACTGGTCACCCTGTCGATTCTTCCGGCAGTCATTGCGGGATCATTGCTTCTGCTGCTCGTTTCAGGAAATTCGTTAAATATTCAATCTTATATGGGGACGATCATGGCTGTAGGTGTTGCCATAGCCAATTCAATATTATTTATTACTCATGCTGAACATTTCCGGAGGGCGGGAAATGCATTCGCTTATCATGAAGGTGCATTCCACCGCCTCCGCCCGATCCTGATGACGAGCCTGGCCATGATTGCCGGGATGATCCCGATGTCTCTGGGTATCGGAGAAGCAGGTGACCAAGTCGCACCGCTGGGAATAGCAGTCATAGGAGGCCTGATCTTCTCGCTGTTTAGCACACTTCTCTTTTTGCCGCTCATTTATCACAGCACAGAAGGAGGCAAGAAATATTCCAACGTCTCACTCGATCCGGAAGACATGTCAAGTCGTTACTACTCAGAATCATAAATGAAAATGAATAAATTATCGATAATCTTTCTGTTCATCGCGGCACTCTGCGGATGCACTAAAAATAAATTAAATTCATCCTCACCAAATACTACGGATTCAGTGGAAGTATTTATTCTGAAAAAGGAACCTGTGATCAAAACCCTGTCCTTGCCGGCTGAACTGCTCCCCTGGGAACGTGCCGAGATATATGCCAAAGTTGAGGGTTACCTGAGAGAATTAAAAGTTGATATCGGCGACCGGGTCAGGCGAAACGATATCATGCTGATTATCGATGCTCCTGAAATCGCAGCAAACTATGCCAGGGCTCTTGCTGACCTTCAGGCGGCCGGCGCAAGATACCGGACCAGCACTGATACGTATGAACGTACCTTAAATGCCGCAAAGGAAATCGGGGCCGTTTCGGAAAATGAGTTGGAAAGATGGCGCAACCAAATGCTCAGTGACAGCGCAAATTACCAGGCTTCACGTTCAGGGGCCAATGCATATGCACAAATGAACAGTTACCTGGTAATTCGTGCCGCTTTTGATGGAACGGTCACTCAGCGCAATGTGGACCCGGGTACGCTGGTCGGCAGAGCACCAAAACCAATGCTCATCCTCGAAAACCTAAGCAAGCTCAGGCTTCGAATAGCGATTCCAGAAACCTATACTTCGTCATTGCCAGAATCAAACTCCATAACTTTCACCGTGGATGCTCAGCCGACAAAAAATTATATGGCAGTATTTTCACGAAAGGCCAATCAAATCGATCTGAAAACCCGGACAGAACTTTGGGAATTTGAAGTCGAAAATGCAGATCGGGAACTGAAATCAGGAATGTACGGAAATGCAACGGTCAAACTTCAGCGCGGGGAGTCTTCTTTTGTGATTCCGTATTCATCCCTGGTTACAAACCTTGAAAGGAATTTCGTCATCCGCATCCGGGAAGGCAAACCCGAATGGGTGGATGTGAAAAACGGCATTGCTCTCGAAAACAAAATCGAAATATTCGGTCCGCTTCAGGAAGGTGACCTTCTGATTCTGAAGGCCAATGATGAAATTAAGCCCGGCATGGAAATTTATGCCCTCACATCAAATAAATAAATTGCCAAATCGGGAAATCACTAAATAACCTTGGATCCGCATTCTGCGCAAAACTTAGCCCCGGGTTTCAGTTCTACGCCGCATTGGGTACAATGGGCTTCAGCCTTGCGCTGAGGCATGAAATTCAGTGCGGTATCCTGTTCCGCAGCGATCGCAGAAAAATTCGAACTGGAACCCCAGGTTGGTGCTTAGGTCTGAATAGTTTTTAGTGAATTGTATCTTGGCCATAATTTTTTTGGAAATCGTTGGTTTAAAAAAGTCACTATTAAAAAATTAAAAAACACTGCTCTTTTAACTAAAATATGTTATTTATGAGATACAACAAAATTACAGATTATAATTAGTCAGGAGATTTGCTGGTTGATTATTGGTTATTGGTTTTTAATAAAGAAACCGGATAAATTTTCTTTCCAGGAAATTTACAAGGATAAATATTACAGCTCCACCAACGATTATTTCTATGTGGTTCATAAACGCCCTGATCATTCCCGAGTCAAAAATCAACCCCGCCATTATGATGGCCACGATGAGGATAAATGTAATCCCCACCTGGCCGATCAGCATCAAGGCTATTTCAGGAAATGCCTGGGATTTCTCCCTGGCCCGGGCTTTATTGACAACCTTGTCAGCAAAATCTTCCGGAAGTTCGAATCCCTGCTCTGTGGAGAGCGCGCGGAAAACATGCTGATAGGCCTTCACTTCATGAACTTCAGCATCCCTTGCCAATTCTTCCCTATCGATCATTTTCCTGATTTCTTCGTCTGGCGTTTTCATATTAACTCCTCCTTACCAAGATACTTTAATACAATCTCTTTCAATAACTTGCGTGCCCGGAATATATAACTTTTCACCGTACCTTCCGGTTGCCCGGTAATATCCACGATTTCTGAATAGGATAACCCATCGACATGATATAACATTAATGCCGTTTTATACTGGGGCGGCAGCCGGTCCGAAAGATTTAGGACTAATAAATCTATTTCATGATCGTCCATCGTTCTCTCTGCCTGCATATCCGCTATTTTCTCGGTCTCGATCTCATCAGGAAACCGGGTGTACATTAATTTTCTCTTCCTGAGATGATTAATAGACAATCTGTAGGCGATGGATGCGATCCAGGTGGAAAGCCTTGAATTATAATTAAATGTACCGAGCTTGTCATATACTTTCATGAATACATCCTGGCAAAGTTCTTCCACTTCTTCCCTGTTCTTAACCAGCCTGCCGATCATATGTGCAACAAGCCTTTCATTCTGCCTGATCAGCAGCCGGAAAGCCTGTTGGTCTCCTTGTAAAACCGCCGAAATCAGGGCTTTATCTTTTACCATTTTTGAGTTAGACAACGTTTCTTAAAAAATTGTTGCTGGAAGGCTTCTTACTACAAAATGAATTTAAAATAAATGACGAAAGAAATTATTGGATCTGCAACATTTTACCTGGTTGCCCATGTCTAATGTCGCAGAAAGAATTTTAAATCACTTAAATTAATAATATTATGGGAATAATGCATATTCTGATGGGGATCGTGATCATCGGAGGAATCGCCGGGGGGCTGATACTTTTTACAACAGTGATGACAGACTATAGTCTAAAAAAAAATATGATCAATAAAGGCTATGTCAATGAAGACACGCAGGCAATTTTCAAAAAACGAGCTCGTGAATACGAAAACAAATATTCGCCGCTCAAATGGGGCCTGATCCTGTTCTTCGGTGGCGGCTCGCTGGTTGCCATGGAATACCTGGGTGTTGACCGGGAATCTCCCCTGCCCTACGGGCTTTTTATCCTGGCAATTTCCCTTGGTTTTCTTGTCTACTATTTTATCGTGAAGAAGAAATTGAAAAAAGAATAATTTTCATGGTCCACAGCATGTCATGTGTCGATGCCTGAAATAAGCTGAAGGATATTGAGGAAGGGAACTTGAGGCTATCAGGCAATTTAATCCATAATTTCTTTTGTGGGCGGAAAAACCTTGGTAAATAAACCCTGAAGAAATCGTGATTATGGATCAATGAACTTTGTCCTCTTCGAGACGCTCTGTTCGCATGGAATAGTATCCCCGTTATATATCTTATATCTAATATCACATATCTTATATCAAATATCATATATCCCATTCTTCTTACCGTTATTCTGTTCCATATCACCTCCCTGAAATAAATACTGCTTAAAAAGATCCATATTTGTAATCAGAAAACCTGTCTTTTTTAACCTCAAAACGTATGAAAAAGCAGTTGGCGTTTTCAATTTACCTCGTCATTTTTCTTTGTACTCAAATATCTGCCCGCAACCCGGCCCTGGATTCCGCATTAAAATACTATGATATCGGATACTACTCGAAAGCATTGGAATTTGCGAGCCGCGCCTACCAGGAAATTCCAGGGCCCGTTTCAAAACTGAATAGGGAAACCGTGGAAACGATCATCCTCGTGGCGAATATTCATTCTGAACTTCTGAATTACCAATCTGCCATCACTTATTATTATGAGCTGCTCGGTTTGATGCGAAATGCCAGGTACCCAAAATATATCTATTTCGAAACACTATCGTACCTGGGCGAACTCCTGGCAGGCGACGGGCGGTTCAGGGAAATGGACAGCCTGTATGATAACACCATCCGCAGTTACCCCAAATGGGATGATACACATACTTTAAACACTTACAGGATCTCCACCCTGCTCGAATTCAATCTCGAAGATAAAGCCTACGAATTGAACGATTCACTGGATGAGGAATACAACGAGGTTTTTGATGAATATGATGAAGGCGCGGAGGAAGAATATTTTAATAACCGGGCGGATGCCAGGGCCTACCTCGACAGCGTCGCCTTAAACAGGTGGAATGAATTTAATCTCAGGAAGGAAAAGGACGAGCTGGAACAGGCCGCAATTTTATTCGATATCGGCTGGAAATATGATTCCCTTAATTTCTACAATGAAGCGGATTCCATTTTTGCAGCCTGCGGAACCTATGCGACCACTCACCTTGGCCGCGAAAACGAAATAACCATACAAACCCTGATGAAAAGGGCCGGGATCAGGAAAAACCGGGGCGACTACATGGGGGCATATGAGCTGATATTGAAAGCCGAACCTTTGGCCCGAAAGGCCTATGGCGAATCATCCGTACTTTACGGGGATGTGCTCCGGTATATGGCCGACTACCTCTCTTTCCTGGGAAGGGAGAATGAAGCCCTGGAATATTTTGAAAAAACTCTCTCGATTTTCCGCTCACAATTAAGCCTGGTCAATAATCTTTATTCTGCCCTGATCATGGATATGTCATCATGCACTGAGGTTTCGGGTATGTTGAATGAAATAATCCGTGCGACCGAAGACCGCGGAGTATATTGTAACTCATGTTATAGTTACCTGTTGCTGATACAGGCGAAGGAAATTGAAAAAAAATCCAGGGTCAGGGAGGCAGAAGCGTTGTATTTCAGGGCCCTGGAAAGCCTTCCCGGTTTTGATGAGGAAGGTAATTCCGAAATTGAAGTTGCCCTTGCCGATTTTTATGTGCGATGCCGTGCCCTGGGTTTGACCGACAGCCTGGAACATTACGGTCAATATATACCGGTAGAAGTAGACGGGAAAACTACCTGGATACTATCCGTAAAGGACCCTGACGACCCCTATTACGACAGCAGGCTGGAAAGAATTTATGATGAAGCCATTGCACAAACCATTGAAGAATCCGGAAGCCTTCACCCCGCGGTGGCGGACCTCGAATTATCGAAATCCCTGCTTTATTGGGGATGGCAGCCGCAATTTGAAACCATCGTACAATTCAATAAGACTTTGAAAGTATACCTGGAAATCACCGGAAAGGTATTTCCATTCCTCACGGAAACTGAACGAATCAGTTTTTACAATTCGAACAAAAAAGCGCTGGAATCCTTTATGGCGTATATCGTCAGCGAAAAACTTGAAAATCCAATGATCAGCGCCTCTTCGAAAGGCTACAAGGATTTGGCCGAACTGAATCAAGTGATCGGCGGCGACAGTATTAACTTCACCGTCCGGAAAACCATTGACAAGTCTTACTTTATGCCTCAATATTCATCCCCGGGAATCCTTCTCAATTACCGGCTGGCCACCAAGGGTCTGATCTATGAATCCGTCTCAGGGACAAGAAAAAGAATAATGGAAAGCAACGACAGTCTATTGATTGATAAATTCAGGTCCTGGCAATCGTTAAAGGAAATGGCCGCGGGCCTTCAGACGGATCATGAAAAGACCCTATCAGGACAAATCGATTCAATCAACCTTGTCGCCGATTCTCTGGAAAGATGGCTCTCCATCCGGTCTGAAGCTTTCAGGAGTCAGAATGAAAATGTACGGATCACCTGGAAAGATCTGCTTTCTACGATGGATCGCTCTGATGGCGCAGTGGAAGTGATCCGTTGTCATCACCCGATGTATTACAGAACCCTGGGAAAGGGCTATGAAGACTCGGTATATTATGGGTTTCTGATTGTTTCGAAATATATGGGAGGAACGGTATCGCTGGTGATCCTCACCCACGGCCGGGACCTTGAAGCGAAATACTATCCCTATTACAGCAACAGCATCCGGTATAAAACGGATGATACCCTGTCGGTCCGATGGTTCTGGAGTGAGCTTGAAAAAACCATAAAATCAAATTACATCAGAGGCAAGATATATTTTTCGGCCGACGGGGTTTACAACAAGATCAACCTGAATACACTCCGATGGCCGGGAGGCAATTATATCATCGACAGTTATGATATTCACATGGTCAGCAATCTGAAGGATATCATGCAAATGAATAAAGCAACCGGGCCGGGGAACCAGGAATCCATCCTCATCGGGAATCCTGATTTCGGGAATAAGACCACCGGGGCGAATCCGGATACCCTGAAAGAACGATCGATGGGTATCGAAAACCTTATGCGGGGCGGGCTGGAGGCCTTACCCGGAACTGCAAAGGAAGTGGACCTGATCGGAAACACGCTGACGGCGAAAGGCTGGAGAGTTTTGCGGCTTGAAGGATTACAGGCATCCGAATCGAATTTAAAGAAAGTTGACTCCCCCGATATCCTGCACATCGCCACGCATGGATTTTTCAATGATGAAGTCACCGCCGGAAATCCGTTGTTTAACTGCGGCCTCCTGATGTCGGAGGTGGGAGAGGAAACTTCATCGGGTGATGATGGAATTTTTACCGGCATTGAAGCGGTTGATCTTGATCTGGAAGGATGCAGGCTGGTGGTGCTTTCCGCCTGTGAATCGGGTCTCGGAAAGGTGGAGACCGGGGAAGGGGTATACGGGCTTCAGCGCGCTTTTAAGATTGCGAATGCTTCCGGTACCCTGATGTCGCTATGGAAGGTGAATGACACGGCCACACAGGAACTTATGTCGGCATTCTACATGAATCTAGGTTCCGGCCAGGAAACTTATTCAAGTTTTAAATCCGCGCAGCTCGTGCTTCGGAAAAAATACAAACATCCGTATTACTGGGGTGCATTTGTGTTCTCTGGTATATGACCGCTAAGGGCTTTTATCCAACATCAGAGATTCCTTTCAGGCGGGTAAGCGTGCAGGAAGCCCTCCATGCCGGCCACTAAAGGCCAGGGCCAGACAAGCCTGCCTGCCACCCTCATGCCCGTGTGATTGCAGGCAGGCGGGCGGGAGACCCTGATACGGGAAAAATGATCAGAGTCCTCTTCCTGCCTGCCGCCGTTATGCCCGCGTGAGGGCAGGCAGGCGAGAGACTCTGATCGCGGGGAAGCCGATCCCTGTGGTACCCATTCCGGGATAACTGCATTATTTTATTTTGGGCGATCCAAATTTCGTTGAATCCATCTACCTCTTGAAAAACAATATAATTAAAGCATCGCCATCCCGGATGGAGCGTTAAAAAAATGTCCGGTGGACATTTTTAGCGACAGGCCGGCTTGCAGAGGGGCAGAGCGTTAAAGAGGCTGTCTCAAAAGTCGTTCACTTTTAGTTAGTTTGGAATGGAATCGTTAAATCTGAGGTGATCTTAAAAAAAATCTTCATTATAGAATGGAGGGCAAAAAAGTGCCTCTTTCAGGCAACTATTTTTGAGAGATTA
>DATDPY010000424.1:0-3480 GCA_035292565.1 Cyclobacteriaceae bacterium
TAATCTCTCAAAAATAGTTGCCTGAAAGAGGCACTTTTTTGCCCTCCATTCTATAATGAAGATTTTTTTTAAGATCACCTCAGATTTAACGATTCCATTCCAAACTAACTAAAAGTGAACGACTTTTGAGACAGCCTCTAGTGAGGGGCCAGCCTGCAGGGGGGACCGAGCGTTAAAAACTGATCCGGTGGATCAGTTTAGTGAGGGGCCAGCCTGCAGGGGGGACCGAGCGCCTGCCTGCCATGCGCAGGCCTAAGTCCGGCAGGCAGGTTAAAAACTGATCCTACTTGCCCGCCATAGTGTAACGGAGGTGGGTGGATCAATTTAGGGGGGGCCAGCCTGCAGGGAAGGTTATAACATTTTATAGATATGCAATTCCGGAGATGTATAGCTGTAAATTCATTCTTAAATTTAAGATTAATCCCGACTTGGTACCGCGAGTACGTGGCACTTGATCCGGCGCCTGAAGTAGGCAAATAAACGTCTGAGAGGTGCGTTTCTAACGCACTTTAATTTATTTTTTCAATTCATTATATTTATTGATGCATAAGCCGGAAAATATCAACCGCAGGGAATTCATGAAGGGCATCGGCATTTTACCGGCCGCCGGAGCCCTGAGTGTGTCCATCAGGGAGGAAACGCCGGAAAAAAAATACGGCGGAATCTCTTCCGGCGCATCGCTCGGAGATGACAAACCCTTGCGACTTGGCCTGATCGGCTTCGGCTTCCGCGGTGAACAGCTTGCCCGTGCGTTGAAATTTGCGCATCCATCGTGGATAAAGGAGCAGGAGAAATTCATGGAAAAAAATCCGGGCAATAATGAACTGGAAGACTATTTCAATCTTCCGGACCTGAATGTAGAGATCGCGGTTGTATCGGACATTTACAAGAAACGGTTGGAGCGCGGAATTGCGGCCGGAGGTAATCGTACCGCAGGGTTTGCTGATTACAGGGAGCTGATTAAGATGAAGGATATCGATGCGGTGATCATAGCAGCCCCGGATCACTGGCATGCCCGGATGGCCAGGGATGCTGCGGAGGCCGGGAAACACGTATACCTCGAAAAATGCATGACCAGGACCGTGGAAGAAGCGATCGAATTGCGGAAAGTTGTAAGGAATATTCCCATTAAATTTCAACTGGGCCACCAGGGCAGGCAAAGCGATTTGCATATAAAAGCCCGGGAAATGTTCCTTAAGGGGATGCTTGGAAAAGTCACGCTCATTGAAGCAACAACGAACCGGAATGACCCTTTCGGGGCCTGGGTCTGGCCCATCGATGATGGCGCAAATGCCGGCGCCATTAACTGGGACATGTTCCAGGAGCCGGTTGCGGATAAAATTCCCTTTTCCCCCGAACGTTTTTTCAGGTGGCGGTGCTGGTGGGATTATGGTACCGGGATGGCTGGCGACCTCCTCACTCATGATTTCGATGCCGTGAACCATATCCTTGACCTGGGAATACCGCACACGGCCTTGGCTGGCGGGGGAATTTATTTTTATAAAGATGGGAGAGAGGTTCCCGATGTTTTTCATGCGACTTTCGAATACCCGGAACGGGACTTATCGCTGATTTACAGCGGGACCCTGGCCAGCGGCGTGCCGCGGGGAACCCTGATCATGGGGCATGATGCCACCATGGAGCTGGGCCAGTCTCTTTCCGTTTGGGCTGACAGGAATTCCACCCAGTATAAAAGCCGTATCGAATCCGGGATTATTGATCCGTCAACCCCGCTTGCCCGTTATCGAACGCCGGCAGGAAATCAGATAGACGCGGTAACCTCGGCCACGGCCAAATACTTCGCTGACCGGGGATTAATGTACACCTACCGTTCCGGCAAACGCGCTGATACCACAAATCTTCACCTTGCCGAATGGCTCGGATGTATCAGGAACGGAGGAGAGCCGGGATGCGGTATTGAGCAGGGTTTTCAGGAAGCGATAACCGCCCACATGGCAACATTATCGTATCGTTCGGGGAAAAAAATGTACTGGGACGCTGATAAAGAAAGGGTGATCGCTGGAGACTAAGAAATAATTGATTAAATTGAATGTGAAAAAGGAATCAGAAATTTTAACGATAAAATTATGAGAACATCTGAACCGATTAAAAGACGCGAATTCATTCGCAGTTCAGCTCTTGGCGCAGCGGCTATAGGGCTGGGGACTCCTGCTTTCAGTTCTTTGGCAGCCACTCCCCCGCCTAAAAAGGATTCCAAACTTAAGGTAGGCCTTTACAGCATTACCTACCTTGGCGTTTGGTACAACGGTAATGCCCTGACCCTCGACGATATAATCTTCAAGGCGAAAAAACTCGGGTTCGACGGTATAGAGATCGATGGCAAACGTCCGCACGGGAATCCGCTGGATATGCCCATTAAACGGTGCAAAGAAATAAAATCAAAAGCTGAAGGGGAGGGACTTGAAATATATGCAGTTTCAGCCAATAACGATTTCAGCAGTCCCATGCCTGAATTCAGGGAGTGCCAGATTGCTTATCTCCGCGACCTGATCCGGATGACTTCCGATCTTGGCGTAAAGCCATTGCGGGTATTTTTAGGCTGGCCAGGGGTTACGAAACATCCGCAGTTAGCGCGATACGATATTGCCCGCGATATATGGCAATACACCCATTACCAGTTCTCCGCCGAGGAGACATGGAACTGGTGCCGCGAAGGCTTGATTGAATGCAGCAAGTATGCCACAGATTATGGAGTTACCCTTGCCCTCCAGAATCATTTGCCGGTGATCAACAGTTGGAAAGATATGGTGCGCATGGTGGAGGAGGTAAATTCACCAAACCTGAAATGCTGCCTCGATGCCCCGATCCTTGAAGATAAAAGCGCGGAAAACATCAATGAGGCCTCGAAAACAGTCGGATCGATGCAGGTGCTGACCCATTTCGGTGGTGAATATGGCAGGGATACCAATGGGAAAATCATTGACATCATGCCGTATTCAAACCTGACCGAAAAGGAAAAATCGGTGAACAGCAGTCTATATCCCAATTTTGTAAAGGCCATGAAGGATATCGGATATTCAGGCTATTTCAGTTACGAACTATGCCATCCCCTTCCTATTGTAAACGGACATACCGTGGGAATTGAATTCGTAGACCAGTGCGCCGGTCTGGCTTGTGAGATGATGAAAGGTCTGATTAATAATGTATAGGTAGGGTACGGGTAGTAGTATTTCGATTAAGTGTATAAAATATAAAGAGTCAAAATACAAATTCCAATTTCCAAATCACTACTGTCCGCGGAAAGATATCGTTTTGAAGATATGCCCATTGAATGGAATCTGATTACACCAATAACTAATGATTTTTTAGCCACGAATTCACGAATTTTACACATGCTGATCCCCCAAATCTTAAAGGATACCACACACCGCGAAAGCGGTGTCAATTTGTGTCAATTCGTGTTATTAGTGGCAAAACCGTTCGGGGATTGGGCGAACCAGCCCTTTCCTTCTTGCTTTG
>DATDPY010000425.1:0-2564 GCA_035292565.1 Cyclobacteriaceae bacterium
AGCCGCGCGAGCGGGAAGTGCCAGAGAGGGCCGTCGGGCATGCTGAAGTATCCGCCGCGCTCGCCGGGCGGCGTCGCCGAGCCCCCCGCCTCGAACCCCGCCTCGGCCAGAGCGGCGTCGTCTGCGTGCCCCGCACCCGCGGGAGCCGCCTCGGGCCACTCGGCCAGCGCCATCACGTCCGAGGCGGAGACCACGCCGATCACTGAGCCCACCTGATCCACGACTGGAACGCCGCTGATGCCCTGCCGGGACAGCACGCGCATGAGCTGTCCCACGGTTGTGCCCCGGTTCACCGTAGTCCCGTTCCTGATTCGGTGGCCGGGATCAATTAGACCCGGGACCTCGAAAGCTCTGGTCTGCCAGATCGACCTGGGTGCTTCCTTTTCGTCGCTGACAGGTCAGGATAATCCCTTTCCGGACAGTGAAGATATCCTGAATGCCCTGACAGGAAAATCAAAAACAGGCAGGAACAACCTGGTACTTGAATCCATGCGGCGAACATGCTACCGGGAAGGCGATTGGGTCATGATCCCCCCGTATGAAGGCCCGGCCGTATATGAACATGTTGGTATTGAATCCGGTAATTCGATGGAATTTCAATTGTATAATCTGGCCGAAGATCCAGGGCAGAAGAAAAATCTTGCCGTTGAAAATCCCGGCAAACTGGAAAAAATGAAGAGCACATATTACGATCTCGTGGAGATAGAATAATGGTTGAAACGCAGGTTGGTTCACTGATGCTTTTACTTATCTGTTTATTTGTTTATTCGTTTATCTGCTTGGCGAAACAAAATTCATGAAAGACTCATTACTCATAATTATTGTCGTCCTTTTTTTCGCATGTTCTGATAACCCTTCCGGGAAACAGCCCTATCGCCAAAGCAAATTCATCAAATCGCTTGAATGGGAAGACGAAACCCTGAAACTGAAACAGGGCTCCGGCGACAACTGGCCGATAGCATGGGTGAACGATACGCTACAGATCACGAGCTTCGGTGACGGCAATGGCTTTGACGATTCCGTGAAAGATCTTTCGCTCGGCATTTCTTATATCATCGGAGATCCTCCCTTCCATCGCGGCCTGGATATCCGAACCAATATCGATACGCCCGAAGGCGGCGGTCCAGCCGGGATCAAAGCCAGCGGCATGATCATGATCGAAAAGATGCTTTATATCTTTGTCCGGAATTATAAGCCCGGAAGTTCCGATGATTATACCAACGCGAGGCTGGCCTGGTCGGAAGATCTTGGGAAAACGTTTCAGTGGGCCGACTGGCATTTCTCCGAAACATTCGGCTGTCCTGAATTCATCCAGTTTGGACCGTCACGTTCGAGTGCCCCGGACGGCTTCGTTTATGTCATATCTCAGGATAACGATAATGCCTACGATTATTCTCCTGATATCGTTCTTGCCAGGGTTCCAAAGAACATGGTGATTGAACGTAATTCTTATGAATTTTTCACAGGCTCCGATGAAGATGACAAAGCACAGTGGTCGCCCGATATTTCTCAAAGGAAAAGCATCTTTCACGATCCCGCCGGGACGCAAAGAATTTCGATGTCCTTCAATCCGGCCCTGAAAAGGTATTTCCTGGTCACCTCGCACCGCCCGGCAAATGATACGCGCACTCATACGGCGGCGCTTGGAATATTTGAATCGGAATTCCCCTGGGGGCCATGGTTTACGGTTTACTATAATGACCACTGGTCTGCCGATTGCAGGACCTACCATCACCGTTTCCCTGCCAAATGGATAAGCCCCGACGGCAGGGAAATGTGGCTTCTTTTTTCCGGTCTCGACTGCGGGTATTATGATTTCTGCCTTAAAAAAGCCTTATTATTTCCATATTAATTTTCGAATGGATATCTTAAAGGTTCCATTTTCCGGAATTTTCATTTAGTCCATTAAATAGGGTTGCCATGAGATTATTCTCATTAAGCATATTCCTGTCCGTAAATTTCCTGGTACAAGGATGCTATACACTGGCCGATAAAAAGCCCCTGACTTCTCCGGAGTTCGTTCTCACTGCCAGTACTCCGGGTGATTCTCTGATTTTATCCATGCTGAACATCGATATCACAACAAAAGTAGACTTCATACGGTGGGAGTTACTTCTGACCGATAACCATTCCGGCACTGATTCTTTTTCTCTTCATATTAATTATGGTATAGGCCAGCCAAATACCCTTGGCTTCATTAACGGTGGTCAGCAGGCTTCGCTTCACGGCAGTTTTTCAATACTACTAAAAAACGGGGCCGAAATATTCTGGTTTACCGGCTTCAACCCTGCCATTACTTTTTCTTTGATCAAAATTAATGAAAACCTGTACCACCTGCTGACACCAGAGCTTAAACTGATGGTAGGAAACGGAGGCTGGAGTTATACATTGAACAGGAAAGAACCGAAGGTGGACAAAATACAACCATCCACAGTCTTTTCATCTGAATCGGGCATTGCGTTTTCGAAGCTGATTTATGCAGGGAGAGCACCCTGCAATAAACTTGCTGATCTCTACGATTTAGGTGTAAGCCGGGAATGCATTAAATTGAAATGGAAATTAAC
>DATDPY010000426.1:0-2018 GCA_035292565.1 Cyclobacteriaceae bacterium
GCGTCGGCAGCCAGGGACGCATCCTCTTCCCGGCACCCGCAATTTATAAAAACCTGTCTGCTGAAATCAACAAGTTTCTGGCGGGAGAATTTCTTTTCCATTTGAATCATGTGTTCGCAAAAATACCCACTTGATTTTTGAAAAACTATGCCATCCTGCCGAAGCGGGTTGACACCGGGTTCTCATGCGCTGAGAAGTCCGGCCTGGCGGCGATCATCGATAAGACTAAAAAGTATCCCTTCCTGGAGGGAATAGGATGACGCCTTCATTCTGGTAATCCCCAGCCTTGTTACCGCAAAATGGACCAGTGATGAAGCCATAACAATCATATCGGCCCGCATTTCAGCCATTCCCGGCATGGCCAGCCTTTCCTCGCGAGATCGAATAACAATCTCTTCGTGTATTTCGAGAAATGCTTTCATCGGGATCACCCGCTCTGTTCTTGCAGGATCTTTACGGAAATTCTTTTTTAGCGCATAAATATCGCTCAGGGTATCGAAGGTTCCTGAAGATCCGATAAGTGTTTTTGGACGGGCAGTTTCGACGGCCGTGACCAGGGGTTTCAATTCCTGTTCCAAGTAATGGTTCAGCCTGGTCAGGTCGTTCCGGGTGACCGGATCGCTCCGGTGGAATTTATCGAGTAACCGCTGGGCTCCGATTTCAAAACTCTTCTTCCATAATATAGTATGTGCGTTTCCCAGGATAAATTCCACGCTCCCGCCGCCAATATCCATGATAAGAGAAATAGAATCACCAAGGTCCACGGCTTGCCGCACTCCCCTGTAGATATATTTTGCTTCCTGACTTCCACTTAGCAAGTTTATCCGTATCCCCGTAGCGTTGTATATGTCCCTGATCAACGCACGGCCGTTGGCTGCATTCCTTAATGCGCTTGTGCCGTATGCGATGACCTCTTCAACACTATAATCTTTCAAAATCTCAGCAAACCATTCAACTGCTTTTATGGCTCTCGACTTTGCCGGTTTTGTAATAATGCCCCGGCTGATTCCGTCTTCGCCGATCTTGACGTAAGATTTCTCTTTAAGTACGATCTGGCAGCCTCTCTCCGTAAGAGAGGCAATCATTAGATGGAAGGTATTCGTTCCGAGATCGAGTATGGCTATTTTGTTCTTTCCCATTTTTGTAAGGCGCAAAGATACTATAAAAACCGCAATCAACAAGCCTCAGTTTTGCTTCCAGGATCATTATTCCCGGAATTTTGAAATTGCCATCCTGAATTGGTAAGTCCCCTTATCTGGAAATATTCTGCAGTGATGATTCGAGTTGCTGGTAAGTTGAATTCCGTGGATAATATTTGCGAAGCTGCCTTGCAAAAAAGATTGCTTTGTCAGTTTGACCAATATCCCTGTATATCGTTGATAAGGAATATAATAAGTTTTCATCATATGGCGAGCTTCGAAGACCGGCTTCCAGCGCCCTGATCGCCCCTGCGCCGTCATTTCTGGAAAATAATGCTATCCCGTATGTATATGCGTATTGAGCATTCCCCGGTTCCAGATTTGCAGCCTTCTGCAAATGGTCATTTGCCTCCGCGTTTTCTCCTTTCCTGACCAACAATAGGGCCAGGGCGTGATGAATCGAAGCCGGATCTGTGACCTTTTCCAATCCAGCCCTGAGGATATCTTCTCCTTCCTGTTCTCTTTTCTGCTGACGGTAAAGATCTGCCAGGTTAATATATCCAAAAGGAAGCTGGGGGCCTTGCTCAATGGCCTTCCTGAACGCATTTTCAGCTTCGGCAGTTCTATGGCCAAGAACATACAGGTTCCCAAGATTGATATTGGACATCGGGTAATCTGCGTTGATTAGCTGGGAATGTTCATATTCCTGAATAACCCGGGCCAGCTTTTGAGTTTCCTGCGGTTTCATGGAAACCGGTCGATTTTCCAACAGCCTGTACGCCGACTGTGCCCTTGTTAACCGGATGGAATCGTTTAAAAGCATTACCAGGATGTTTTCAATGGTTTCAGACGGAACAGCCCGGCTTGCTTCCACGGCGG
>DATDPY010000427.1:0-10435 GCA_035292565.1 Cyclobacteriaceae bacterium
CCCCGCCGTATATCTCCATTTCATCCGGAACAAATACGCAGTCGCATCCTGTTGATTCAAGCAGTTGCAGGTCCTCGGTTAATCTTGTTGGATAATTAACGTAATCTTCCCGAGTGTTAAATTGGGCAGGATTTACAAAAATGGAACAAACCGAGACATCCGTTTCAAGAATTGCCTGGCGAAGCAGGGAAAGGTGTCCGTTATGGATGGCGCCCATGGTGGGAACAAATCCGATTTTTTTGCCTTTTCCTTTTTCGGAAGTCAAAAAATCGATGATTTCCGCTTTTTTTTTATAAATAATCATGGAAAAACCTCAAACCCGGAATGGGAGCAAAACTACTTCTTCAATTTGATAGATATTGCTAATGGCCTAATTTTTGACTATTTTTGTGCGGTTTTTGGTTGTGAACACCATGTTCAAAATATAATATGTCAAAACTTCGCATTCTCTACGTCGCTGCTGAAATCAATCCATTTCTTGAAACTTCCGAAGTAGCAGATTTTGTGAGAAAACTCCCGCAAGCCATGCAGGAGCGTGGGATGGAAATTAGGATCCTGGTACCCCGCTTTGGGTTGATCAATGAAAGAAAAAACAGGCTTCATGAAGTTGTGCGGCTTTCCGGCATAAATATTTCCGTGGGGGAGGAGGAAAAGCCGCTGATTATCAAGGTTGCCTCGATTCCTAATGCAAAACTCCAGGTTTATTTTATCGATAACGAGGATTATTTTCTGCGCAAATCGGTCTTCTACGATAAGGATAATAATTTCCATGAGGATAACGACGAAAGGGCAATATTTTTCTGCAAGGGTGTGCTGGAAACAGTCAGGAAACTGGGTTGGTCGCCTGACATCGTGCATTGCAACGACTGGATGACAAGCCTAATTCCCATGTATCTTAAAACAACGTATAAAAACGACCCGCTTTTCCAAAATACAAAAACCGTTTTTTCCGTTTATAATAATTACTGGGAGCATAAATTCAACGGTGACCTCATTACCAAGGCAAAAATGATGGATATCGATGATACCATGCTCCATACACTCGAATCAGGAGATTTTGAAGGATTTATCAAGATCGGTATAGAATATGCCGACGCTGTCATTAAAACCAGGGAAGATTTCAGTGATAAGATCAATAAATTATTCAAGAGCATACCGCGAACCAAAAAGATTGATATTATCAAGAAAGGTGAAAAGCTTGCGGATTCATACTTTAACCTTTATAATGAATTGGCGGGGTAGGATTTTTTCCTGGTTGGGTTTTGTCCTTGTCCTGGCATTAACGAGCTGTGAAAATCCAAACGAAATCGGAATCCATTTTGCCCCGGATACCTCGCGCGTAAAGGTATTTTACAGGGAGATGGTAATGCCCACGTCGGTCATTCAATATGATTCCCTGCTTACCTCCCATAGTCGGAGACTATTATGCGGCAAGATGGATGATCAGAATTTCGGCAATCTTTCTCTCAGTTCCTTTACTCAAATGACCTTGAGTTCCGATTCTGTTGTAATCCCGGCCAATGCCACATTCGATTCATTGATTCTTACCCTGTATTCCAATTATTCATTCGGCCCTGGAATCATTACCAATCAGACGTATAATTTCCACCGCCTTGCTGAGTCCCTGAGGGATTCGGTTCCTTATTTCACTTTCACATCGGTAAGTTATAAACCTGAGATCATTGGGACAATTAATTTCACGGTGCAATTGAATCCGGACACGGTTATGAAGGTGATGATCAATCAGGAATTCGGGCAAAAATTCTTTAATGACCTGCTTAATCCCGATAGTGTGAACCAGAAAGATGCCAAATCATTCATTGATTATTTCAGGGGAATAGCCATTATCCCTGATCCTTCCAACAATTCCGTAATTGGATTTGACAGCAATTCATCCAGTTCGGAAATGAAATTGTATTACAAAGTCGATACAATAGCAAAATCTTACAGTTTCCAGTTTTCACAGGTTGTAAATTATAATAAGATCATCCAGGACAGGACGGGGACCGCGCTGGAGGGTATCGATGATCAAAAAAACACTGAATTCCATCCACCCGACAACAGGGCATACCTACAGGCCGGGATTGGTACTGTTTTCGCCGTTGATATGTCTCCTTTCATCGAATTTGCAGATACCATACCTAACATCATTATCAATAAAGCATCATTGGAAATTGTGCCGGAAACTCCGGAACCCACCATGGCGAGATCGAGCAGCATATTCCTCTATTATTCCGATTCCACGAACAGGAGGATCAGGTCTGGTGGATTTTACCAGGGCATTCCGGTTGAAGGCGGTTCGGAGCTTGTTAATCCAAGATACGAAGATGATACCATCGGGTATGCCTCGGCAGTTACCGCCTATACGGAAGCCATCGGGAACAGGAGGATTTCGTATCGTAAACTGCTTATATATCCCCCGGAAACGGAATTTGCCCAGTCAGTCAATCAACTGGTTGTTGACCCTGAACGGATCAGGCTTAAAATATACTATACAACAACTACGAGGTAAATTCCTGAAATAATTAACGTATCCTGAAGATATTCCCGGCAACTCAGGCAAATGCCACCTCCCAGAAGGCGAAAGTATAAATGGCATAACGTATGAACCGGGTGGCGGCGTAAATCCAGAATTTCCTGAATGGATAATTCAGGGATCCCATCAGCATGGAAGTTCCGGAATAAGGCAGGGGTGTCAGGGCCGCAACAACAATCAGGAAAAAACCGTAGGTTTCAAGATGTCTCAGGTATTTTGAGAGGTATTTCCTCTTCAGGAACCTGAATAGGAGGGTGTTGCTGAGTTTTCTCCCGAACCAGTATGCAAGAAGAGCCGCAAGGTACGAGATAATCGCCAGAAGCATCGCATATTGAAGGTAAACATCAAATTCTTCCGACCGGGTTGCCCAAATAAAAAATATCTCGGGTGGAATGATCCCCACAATAATTTCAGACATAGTGTAGATTGAAAACATCAGGAGGGTGTTATTAAAAACAGGTTCCAGCCAGTCGAGAAAATCAACGTGGACATATCGTTTGAAAATAATATACCCGATGACAAATAATGCCAGCCAAGCCAGTCCCTTCAGAAAATTTGATATAAAAAACCTGCTTTTAAGTCCCGAAGCCATCCCGTGTTTATTGAGCCAAAGATATCAGGAATTAATTAATGTTCAATTTCCATGTTATGAAAACAGGAATGATTAATTTAATCGAAAGAACATGGCTATGAACGAACGATTGATCCATGAGTTCAAATCAGCAATTCGTAACATTCCGGATTTTCCCAGGAAAGGAATAATGTTCAAGGATCTTACAACACTTTTCAGGAACCGGGTACTTCTTGGAACACTGATTGAAGTTTTATATGATTATTATAGAGATCTGGGCATTACCAGGGTTGTTGGGATTGAATCGAGGGGATTCATAGCCGGAAGCGCCCTGGCCGTAAAGCTCGGCGCCGGATTTGTTCCTATAAGAAAGCCCGGAAAACTGCCGGCTGGATCCTATAGAAAGGAATATTCCCTCGAATACGGAAGTGATGCTGTTGAAATACATAAAGATGCACTCGACGATGGCGATATTGTTTTGCTTCACGACGACCTTCTGGCGACAGGGGGAACTTCAAGGGCAGCTTTGGACTTGATCCGATTGTTCCCGGTAAAAAAAATATATATCAATTTCATTGTAGAGTTGAAATTCCTGAATGGCAGACAGTTGTTCACTTCGCCGGAAGATATATATTCTGTGATCAGTTATGAAGCGTGATCACCAGGTAAGTCCTACCGGCAGGGAGGAAAAAATATCAACGGTCGCCGATGATTTGTTAAGTGTGTAGAAGTGAATTCCCGGGGCTCCTTTTTCCAGGAGTTCAATACACTGCGCAATGGCAATATCCACGCCTGCCTGGTACGTTTTATCGGGATTGTCCCGATAGGTTTCGAGCTTATCCTGTATGCTTGCCGGGATGCTCGCCCCCCCGATTTCTGCAAACTTTTTTATTTGCTTGAAATTAGTGATCGGAATGATTCCCGGAATAATCCTTGTATTAATGCCTGCCGCACGTGCTTTTTCAATAAATTGAAAATAGACGGCATTATCGAAGAACATTTGGGTAACGATGAACTCAGCGCCCAATGCCACCTTGTTGTATAGCCATTTCATATCAGTTTCCGCATCCGGTGATTCCCGATGTACTTCCGGGTACCCGGCAGCCCCGATACAAAACAAGCCTGTCTTCTTCGCGATGGCGATCAGGTCGGTGGCATGCTTGAGGTCGCCGGGGGCCGCACTGAAATCCGACAAGCCTTTGGGGACATCCCCCCGGAGGAGCATCAGGTTCCGGATATTATGTTCATGGAGATACCTGAAATCATTTTCCACTTTTTCCCTTGTGGCATTTACACAGGTATAATGCGCCATAGAAGTCATCCCCAGCTTATTTTGAATATAATCAACCAGGTCGAACGATAAATCCTGGGTAGAGCCTCCGGCTCCATACGTAACTGAAACGAAGGAAGGGGAGAGTTTAAGAAGCTGCCCTAAATTGATGCCCAATTCCAAAGTGGACTGATAATTTTTCGGGGGGAAAAATTCAAATGAGAATGTCCTTTTATGCTTTTTAAAGATTTCAGTGATCTTCAATTTGCCGGCTTATTTTGTGTCAAAAAGACAAAGTTTACCTTAAATTAAAAAATCCGGGAACGAATTTAATTTATTGAAAATGATAGGATCTGCATCTTCTTCGGACGACCGTAAACCGGATATTCGAAAATGTAATTACCTTTAGGCAGTACGGGCATGGGGCCTGGAGATTTGAATAACGGCAAACAGATACCTGATGACAGGGAAATTAAGTCAGGAGAATATATCACTACGGATACAGGAACAGAGGGTTTTTTTTCTAAGCGGAAAAACACTTGATTACGAATTCAGGGTCTTCCAACTGAAAAAGCTCCTGTACCTGATTTCTGAAAATGAAAAAAATATTATCGAAGCTCTGAAAACCGATCTGGGGAAACCCCGCTTCGAATCCATTGCTTCGGAATTACAATTTTCAGAAAGCGAAGTAAGGTTGATGATCCGGAAGCTACGAAAATGGATGCGCCCGGTGAGTGCAGGAGCCGCCCTTTTAAATTTTCCATCCAGGTCATTTATCTACAAAGAACCCTTCGGCGTAAGCCTGATCCTCTCTCCCTGGAATTACCCTTTTCTGCTTTGTATGAATCCGCTTGCCGGGGCTATGGCTGCGGGCAATTGTGCGGTTATTAAGCCTTCGGAATTTACACCGGCCACCGCGGGCATACTTGAAAGTATGGTGAATGACAATTTCCCGGAGGAGTATGTTCATGTGGTTAACGGTGACACAGAAACGGGAAGAAAACTCCTTAATGAAAAATACGACCTGATTTTTTTCACGGGCAGCGCAAGGGTAGGCAGGATGGTAGCCGAGTCAGCGGCAAAAAATCTCACGCCGGTTATTCTTGAGCTCGGGGGAAAAAGCCCTTGCATCGTCAATGAGGATTATGATATCCCGCTCGCAGCAAAAAGGATTGCCTGGGGAAAATTCTTCAACTGCGGTCAAACCTGTATCGCGCCTGATTATCTATTTGTGCATGAAAAGATCCATGACAGGTTGGTTGAACAATTAAAGATCTGTATCACCGGTTTTTACGGGGACCGGCCGGATGCGAGTCAGGATTACGGGAGGATAATCAACGGGGACCATTATGAACGGCTGGTGAGGCTTATCCATTCCGGGCAGATCGTTTTCGGGGGAGATCATGATCCTGCATCCAGGTATATCGGGCCAACCCTGATAGACCGCGTAGCCTGGGAAGACGGGATCATGAGGGAGGAAATTTTCGGTCCGGTATTGCCTATCCTTACATTCAGGGATATCGATAATGCGATAGATAATATAAGAGAGAAAGAGAGCCCGTTATCCTGCTACCTGTTTACGCACGACCAAAACATTCAGCAAAAAGTGATCAGGAAGCTGAAATTCGGCGGCGGGGCTTTTAATGATACGGTTTCTCATTTTATCGACCCCAACCTTCCATTTGGCGGCATTGGCATGAGTGGGCATGGATCATACCATGGCAGGTATACCTTTGAAGCCTTCAGTCATAAAAAGGGAATTGTTAAAAAAGGAAGTTGGATTGATATTCCCCTGCGCTATCCGCCGTATTCAACCATTAAAGAAAAGGTCTTGAAAATAACGGGCAAATTCAACCTTAACCTTTAAAATCCCTGTTTGATACAATGGGCTTATTCAGTTTCTTTACTGCCTTTCGATGGTCCCTGCGAAACATCCGGTTTGGCGATGGAATCGCGCATTTCCGTATCAGCCTGAATATTTTTTATGCGGTAATAATCCATAATTCCGAGATTCCCTGACCTGAAAGCTTCGGCAATAGCCAGAGGGATTTCTGCTTCAGCGCCGATAACCTTTGCCCTCATTTCCTGTGAAACTGCCTTCATCTCCTGTTCGTTGGCTACAGCCATGGCCCTCCTCTCCTCAGCTTTTGCTTCGGCAACTTTGAGGTCGGCGTTAGCCTGATCGATTTGCAATTTCGCACCAATATTGGTACCAACATCAACATCGGCAATATCAATCGACAATATCTCGAAAGCGGTTCCGGCATCGAGGCCTCTTGAAAGAACGAGTTTTGAGATCTTATCGGGACTTTCCAATACTTCCTTGTGCGAAGCAGAGGATCCAATTGCTGAAACAATGCCTTCTCCAACCCTGGCCAGGATCGTATCTTCGCCCGCGCCACCAACCAATTGCTGGATATTTGCCCTTACCGTGATTCTGGCGGTGGTGATCAGCTGAATTCCATCCGCTGCAACAGCAGCTACTTTAGGAGTGGATATTACCTTTGGGTTGACTGAAATTTGCACGGCCTGGAAGCAATCCCTTCCGGCGAGGTCAATGGCCGTAGCCTGTTTAAAGCTGAGACCAATATTGGCTTTATCAGCCGAAATGAGAGCTTTGATTACATTTGGAACATTGCCTCCAGCCAGAAAATGAGTCTCCAGTTCCCGGGTGGTCAGAACCAGACCTGCCTTGGTTGCCGTGATCATGGCGTCTACAATAATTCTCGGGGGAACCTTCCTGATCCTCATGAAAACCAGTTCGAATAATCCCACCCTTACCCCTGAAAAAATTGCCGTTATCCAAAGATTTATAGGTACAAAATACATGAAGATAAAAAATGCGATTATCGCGACAAAAATGATAATCAATGACAGTAGCGCTTCCATATTTATTCGTTTATTGGTTCAACTATAATTTTAGATCCCATTATCCTGATAATTTTTATTCGGGCTCCCGGCCTCAGGTAATTTCCCAGGGTTGCCACTTCATAAACCCGGTCCTTGAATTCGGCCTTTCCCATCGGCCGCAATGCTGAAACAGCAACCCCGGATTCTCCTTCGTGCAATTCCAAAGTCTGGTCTTCATTGAATTTGCTTTTAGATGTGGTCTTAAGAGAGAATTTATCCCAGGCATTGCTTTTCAACCCGATAAATATTGCACTTAGTCCCGCGATTATGGTTACTCCCAGAATGATAAAACCCGTTGTACTGTCGAAACTCAGGAAGGTGATCAGAATACCGGCGACTACAAATACCAATCCCAGCAATCCAACAACCGTAACACCGGGGATAAAAATCACTTCAGCTACAACAAGACCAATGCCCACTGCAATCAGCAATATTACCGCCAGCCATTCAATCATCATAGAAAATTAATACCCCAAATATAAGCAAATATGTTATACAAGCCGATTTCAGTACGCCCGGGCAAATACAACGCGGCCCCTGGAAGGTTTCCCGGTTACGATGCACTTTCCTTCTTTCTCATCCGGAGTTAGAGGGATTAACCTGATCGTCGCCTTGGTCTCTTCCTTGATCCGGGCTTCCGTTTCCGGGCTCCCATCCCAATGTGCATATATAAATCCGCCACCTGAATCCAGCCGCGCCTTGAATTCATCATAATTATCGATATAAAAAGTATTGTCCTCGCGGTTTTTCAGCGCTTTCCTGTAAATGCCGGAATGAATTGACTGTATACTTTGATCCACTTCTTCCGACAGCTTCGCCATGGAAACTTTCCTCTTTTCTTTCGTATCTCTTCTGGTCAGCTCGGCGGAATCCGATTCCAGGTCTCTAGGCCCGAGAGCGATTCGCAGCGGAACACCTTTCATCTCATATTCTGCAAATTTCCATCCGGGAGTTTGTGTATCGCGAGAATCAAAATGTACCCGGTATCCTTTGGATTCCAGGTGTTTCTTTACCTGCTGAGCTTTTTCCATAACTCTGGCAGCCTGGTCCGGGGTCTTATAAATGGGCACAATCACCACCTGGATCGGAGCCAATTGGGGAGGCAGTACCAAACCGTCGTCATCGGAATGTGCCATAACCAGGGCTCCCATCAGCCTCGTACTCACACCCCACGACGTCCCCCATACAAATTCCTGCTTGCCTTCTCTGCTTGTAAATTTTACATCGAAAGCCCTGGCGAAATTCTGCCCGAGAAAATGTGAGGTTCCTGCCTGCAGGGCTTTCCCATCCTGCATTAAGGCCTCAATACAGTATGTATTGACAGCCCCCGCAAACTTTTCCGATTCTGATTTTCGCCCCCTGAGGACAGGTATCGCCATATGTTTTTCTGCGAATTCGGCATATACGTCAAGTATACGAAAGGTTTCTTCCTCAGCTTCTTTCATCGTGGCATGAGCTGTATGTCCTTCCTGCCACAGGAACTCTGAAGTCCTTAGAAATAAGCGGGTTCTCATTTCCCACCGTACCACATTCGCCCATTGGTTCAGCAGAAGCGGCAGGTCGCGATAGGACTGGATCCAGTTTTTGTAGCTGTTCCAGATAATGGTTTCGGAAGTAGGCCTGACGATCAATTCTTCTTCAAGCTTGGCTTCCGGATCGACAATCAAATTCCTGCCAGTGGCGTCATTTTTAAGGCGATAATGCGTAACCACTGCACATTCCTTGGCAAATCCTTCGACGTGGGCCGCCTCACGGCTTAAATAGGATTTTGGAATGAAAATTGGGAAATAGCAATTTGAATGACCGGTTTCCTTAAACATTCCGTCGAGTGTAGCCTGTATCTTCTCCCATATCGAAAAGCCATAGGGCTTAATAATCATACAGCCCCGTACGGGTGAATTTTCAGCCAGATCGGCCCTTTTAACCAATTCATTATACCATTGCGAATAATCATCTGATCTTTTTGGCAACCCTTTTTCCATCTTTCTGCAGTATTCGAGTGTTTATATTGGTATGATATTTGTAATTAATTGCTTTGAATGAGGTAAATTGGAATCCTTGGAAAAAAAGATTAAATTTTAACAAGATTCCTCTAAAACCGTTAAATATTAAAGGATTAAACTGAAAGGGCAAAAATATGAAAGCGATGGCATCAATAAAACTTTTAATGGTATCAATTTCGATGACCGTGTTGATATCACCTGTTTTCGCCCAGGAGTACGACGACATGTATTTCAGTCATTCTGACCGTAAGTTGGAAATCAAAAAGGCCACAACGGTTGCCAAGAATACCGAGGTTACGGATGAATCGACGGAAAAAAAGCCAGAACAATACGGAGCGATCGAGGATAACTATTCGGCAAAAAATATTAACCCTGAGTACATCGCCCGGTACCGTGATGCCAAAGATGCTTCAGAAGAATCCACCACTGCAGATGATTCTTACTATGTCGAAGAATATGAAAGGTCCGATACCGAAGAAGAAAACGACAATGTAACCAATAATTATTATGGCTATCCCCATTCTTATAGCCGTTTTAACCGATGGTCCTATTACGACCCATTCTGGGGAAGTTCATTTTATCCGGGATGGAGCTATCGGTTAGGTTACGGGTTCGGATATATGCCGGGATGGTCATTTGCTCTTTCCTATGGAAACATGTGGGGTTATGGGTCATATTACAGCCCCTGGAGTTCCTGGTATTATGATCCGTGGGATTCATGGGGATATTCGCCCTGGAGTAGTTATTATGGATACAGTTCATGGTACTATCCATCCTATTACAGGTCTTATTCAAGGTTCGGGTATTTCGGAAATTACTATAACTGCTATTCCTGCTATTTCTACGGACATAATGATTCCTATGCAAACAATAATGTCAGTTATGGAAGGCGTTCCTTCAGGAGTTCAGGTACTGCGCTTAATACATCCAACGATAATACCGGACGCCAGCTTCGAACTGTTGATGATTCACGCCGGGTAAGCCGTACCGATGCGGGCACTGTATCCTCCGGCCGGACGCGGGTATCCTCACAAAGGGATTATTCTGCAAGACAAAACGAATATTACTCAAGAACCAGATCGACCGGCAGTACGGGTACATCCTATGGAAGCAGCCGGACATATTCAACACCGACATCGGACAGG
>DATDPY010000428.1:0-17472 GCA_035292565.1 Cyclobacteriaceae bacterium
ACTAGGCTGTTCTACCCCGGTTTTTTTGAAACTGATGACTTTGTAGTATTCATCAAGCAAGATGGAAAAGGCCAGGTAAGGGTCCTCAACCTTGATCAGGGTAGTGGTAACTGGTTTGGAAGGAATAAAATCCTTTCTGACCAATACTGCGGTTGCTTTTGTACCATAAATATGATTTTCATATTTCGGATTGGCCAGAAATGCGAGACTGCCTTCTTTCGCTTCCTGAATCTTTCCAAGCCCGTCTACAACAGCATCCTCTTTCCCAACAATTTCCCCCTGCAATAAATGCGCAATATCCTTTATCCGAAAAAGCATTCGCAGAGCTATCAAAATTGTTCACAAAGATACGCTTTTAGGCCAGCATAGGTAGTATTTTTTTACAATTTTGCTCATTGCTTTAATATTGGGTAAATCAACCGCTTCGGCTATATCCAGGATCTTTCCCGATTTCATCAGCACATGAATACTTGTACCCTTTGCGATATAGGCAGCATTGCTCGAAACTCCTTCGGCTACGAGAAAACCGGCTTCTTTCCTCCCGATATGATAAGCTTCCGAAATTAACCTCAGGATCTTGTGCACGACCGGATAGGTAATGGGAGAATTCGATAAGGTAACGTTGAATAATTTTCGTCCCAGCATCATGTTGCTTAATTCCCTAAGTACCGGGTCGGCGGCATATCTCCATTCCTTGATGATACTCCATATATCGTGGTCATCAAGCTGAAGGAACGAATTGAAAAGGGACTCGTCTTTTTTAAATTCATCAACGGAGATTTCGCGCTTCAGGAAACCTTCGATGTTCTTATTGGATGTTTCCAGTTTGCCACGGCGTGCAAGGTCCTTGGCTCTCCTGATTATTTGCGCGAGCATCTGCTCCACGCCGATTGTGGTTTTATGCAGATATACCTGCCAGTACATCAGGCGCCTTGCGCTCAGGAAGTTCTCGATGGAGTATATCGCTTTCTCTTCAACTACCAGCTCTCCGTCAACAACATTTAACATCTTCAGGATTCTGTCGGTGCCTATCTTTCCTTCATTTACCCCGGTGAAAAAGCTGTCCCTGCTGAGGTAATCAAGCCTGTCAACATCAAGCTGGCTGGAAACAAGCTGGCTAAGATATCTTTTCGGATGAGTATGGTTGAAGATGGAAAGGGCCAGTTTAAGTTTACCTTTGAATTCGGTATTCAGCTTTTCGATTACCAGTCTTGAAATATCTTCATGGTCGGCCTTTTCCAGAAGATCATGTTCCAAGGCATGCGAAAATGGTCCGTGGCCAATGTCATGCAGGAGAATGGCTGCCATTGCCGCTTCAAATTCTTCATCGGTTATCCTGACACCTTTCAGCAGAAGGCCTTGAAGCGCCTCCTTCATCAGGTGCATGGCCCCGATGGCGTGCTGGAACCTTGTATGAAGGGCCCCCGGGTAAACAAGGTCGGTCAATCCGAGCTGCTTGATCCATCGTAATCTTTGAAACCAGGGATGACTGATGAGATCAAAGATGATCCCGCCGGGGATATCGATGAATCCATGAACCGGATCATTGATGATTTTTATTTTAAACAAGCTAATTTTAATTGATCTTTGTTGCGATAACTGGAAATTTCAACAATTTTTCCACATGCAAAGATATACGATTTTATGGGCCGATGATGAGATCGATCTTCTTAAACCTCATATCATGTTCCTGCAGAAAAAAGGATATGATGTAACCCCGGTTTATAATGGCAATGACGCCATTGAACAATGCGAGAGCGCGAATTATGATATCGTATTTCTGGATGAGAATATGCCGGGTATGACAGGCCTCGAAACCCTGACCAAGATAAAATCCTTTAAGCCTACCCTGCCGGTGATCATGATCACGAAGAGTGAGGAAGAACATATCATGGAAGAAGCTATCGCCGGCAAAATAGCCGATTACCTGATAAAGCCCCTGAACCCGAATCAGATCCTGATGTCGATAAAAAAAATCCTTGATAACCGGCGCCTGATAACTGAAAAAACAAGCATCGGGTACCAGCAGGAATTCCAGAAAATAAGCATGGCGGTCCAGGATTATCTCGATCACCGGCAGTGGGCCGATATCTACCGCAAACTCATATTCTGGGACCTCGAATTCGAATCGTCGAATAATCCGGGAATGGCAGAGGTGCTCGAAAACCAAAAGGCGGAAGCCAATGCCAATTTTGTGAAATTTGTTCGCGGAAACTATGAATCATGGCTGAATAACCCGAAAGCCGAAAGCCCGCTCATGTCGCATCTGCTTTTCAGGAATAAAATATTTCCTCTCCTCGACGAAGCCCGGCCCTTGTTCGTGATCCTGATCGATAACCTCAGGTATGACCAATGGAAGGTGATTGAACCCTTTATTCTTGAAGATTTTTCCGTTGAGAATGAAGACACCTATTATTCCATCCTTCCCACAACAACTGCTTATGCAAGGAATTCTATTTTCTCAGGAATGCTTCCATCAGAAATGGCCTTGAATCACCCTGATATATGGATCGACGAAGACGCTGAGGGAGGCAAAAATAATCACGAAGAGGATTTCCTGGTCCGTCAGGTTGCCCGGCTGAAAATCAATATCAGGGTGAGCTATAACAAAATCCTCAATGCCAACCAGGGTAAACAGCTCACTGAAAACCTTCATAACCTGGTGCATAATGACCTGAACGTTATTGTATATAATTTCGTTGACATGCTTTCGCATGCCCGCACCGAGATGGAAGTAATCAGAGAACTTGCCCCGGATGAATCCGCCTACAGATCACTCACCAGGTCCTGGTTCCAGCATTCACCCCTTTGGGACATCATCCGGAAAATTGCTGCTCTTAAGTCCAGGCTGATCATTTCAACTGATCATGGAACGGTAAGAGTGAAAAAGCCGTGCAAGATCATCGGCGACAGGAATACGAATACCAATCTTCGCTTCAAGGTAGGAAAGAACCTGAATTTTGAAGAGAATAAGGTTTTTTTTACCAGGAATCCCGACAAATTGTTCCTGCCTAAACCGAATGTTTCATCATCCTATGTATTTGCAGTAGAGGATATGTTTTTTGCCTACCCCAATAATTATAATTATTATGTAAATTATTACAAGGACACATTTCAGCACGGGGGAATCTCCATGGAAGAGATGATAATTCCAATTATTTCCTTAAATTCGAAATGATTAAATAAAGATCATAAGTTGGAGATCCTTTGTTCGGGGTTGAATGAACTTGAAACTGTTGCGGCCAGGATCTTTGATTTTGGTAAAGATTACAGAATTTGGCTCCTTAAAGGTGAAATCGGGGCAGGAAAAACAACTTTTGTACATTCCCTTGCGCGCCATATCGGGATCGCGGATAAGGTCAGCAGCCCCTCATTCGGGATTATTAATGAATACAGGTCACCTCAGGGCGCCGCTTTCTTTCATTTTGATCTTTTCAGGATCAATGATCCGCAAGAAATCCTGGATTTAGGTTTTTACGAATATGTTGATTCGAACAATTATTGTTTCATTGAATGGCCTGAGATGATCGAAAATCTCCCGATTGGTCCATACATCGAGGTTTCGATAAAATGGTCAGGTCAGGATTCAAGGATTTTTAATGTTAATGTCCATGACTGATAAAAAGCATTCCGGATTCGAAGCCCTCGCCAAAGAATCCAAGCTATATCCCCAGGAAGCCTTGTTGAAAGCCAAAACAAAAAACGCCAGCTTATTCATCGGGATCCCAAAAGAAACCTCATTCCAGGAAAACCGGATAGCCCTTACCCCGGAAGGAGTTAGTCTGCTGACCAGCAACGGCCACGAGATCTGGATTGAATCCGGCGCGGGTGTTGCAACTAAATTTACAGATAAGGATTTCAGCGATGCAGGTGCGAAGATCATATATTCCAAAGGAGAAGTATTTCATGCCGATATAATTCTGAAGGTGGAGCCTCCTACAGTCGATGAAGTTTCCCTGATAAAAACAAACCGGGTACTGATTTCCGCCCTTCAGTTGGGAAACCAAAACTCTGAATACCTCAATGCCCTGAATAAAAAAAAGTTGACTGCCCTTGCCTATGAGCTGATTGAAGATAAGGCCGGAGGAATGCCGGCCGTACGGGCAATGAGTGAAATTGCCGGCAGCACAGTCATGCTGATTGCGGCTGAATACCTGAGCAATGTAAACAACGGCAAAGGGATTATCCTTGGGGGAATTACCGGTGTGCCGCCCACACGCGTGGTAATTCTCGGCGCCGGGACTGTAGCTGAGTATGCCGCCAGGACTGCCATCGGGCTGGGAGCCGATATCCAGATCTTCGATAACCATCTATATAAACTCCGGCGACTTAAGCATGCCCTGGGCCAGCAGGTATATACTTCAACAATTAATAATGTCCTGTTATCTGAAGCACTTCGTCAGGCCGATGTGGTTATTGGAGCCTTAAGGGCAGAAAAGGGGAAAAACCGGTATGTTGTCACCGAAGAAATGGTTTCCACGATGAAGCCAGGTTCGGTGGTTATTGATGTAAGCATTGATCAGGGCGGTTGCATTGAAACTTCAAAGATCACAACGCATAACAAACCCATATTCACGAAATACGGGGTGATTCATTATTGCGTACCCAATATAGCCAGCAGGGTGGCCAGAACCGCCACTACGGCCCTCAGCAATATATTCACACCGATCTTTTATCAGGCCGGCGAAGAAGGCGGACTGGAAGATATGATATTTAATAACTCCTGGCTGATGAAAGGGGTATATGCATACAACGGCAACCTCACCAATCCGTATATCGCCCGTAAATTCAATATGAAACACAAGGAACTGAACCTGTTGCTGGCCGCAAGGTTCCGTCAGTAGTTTTCGCCGGGTTATGTTGGTTTAAGACTAATGGAAACCGGCTTTGTGAAATGGGATCAAAACGGGCAATTACCTTTAAATTTAAAAGATAGGAATTGGAAGTGCGGAATCCCGGGGAACTGCGAGCTTTGAAATTTTACAATGGCACAAGATGGTCTTCGAGGGTCAGGATATAATCTGAAATCCTTTCCATAAGCCACATCGGTGTTGAAGTCGCACCGCAGATTCCGATATGATCATCCTTTTTAAACCATTCTGGCAGGATATCATGCTCATCCTCTGCAAAATAACAGCGTGCGTTATTCGCCTTGCAAACTTCGAACAGGGCTTTCCCATTGGAGCTTTTTTTGCCGCTGACGAAGATCACAACATCATGGTTTTTCGAAAAAATGGCGAGCTGGGGCTCCCGGTTTGAAACCTGCCTGCATATGCTGTCGTTTGATTCGAAGTCGACGGCCTCAGCCTGAGTATGATCCGACTTAATCCTGGCTTCAATCAATTCCCGGATACGGTAAAATCCGCTTGTACTCTTTGTAGTCTGGCTGAATAGGGTTATGGGTCGTGAAAAATCGATCTTTTCCAGGTCTTTTTCCGAGGATATGATCACTGCGCTTTGGCTGGTCTGCCCCGACAGTCCGATCACCTCGGCATGCCCTTCCTTCCCATAAATGATGATCTGGCCGTTCGTCTTTTGCATTTTTTCATAGGCATGCCTTACCCTGTTCTGAAGCTTAAGAACCACGGGACAGGATGCGTCGATGAGTTCGATATTGTTCTGAAGTGCAATCTGGTAAGTTTCCGGCGGTTCTCCATGTGCCCTGATCAGCACCCGGCAATCGCGCAGGTTCCTCAGGTCATCCCTGTTTATAACTTTCAATCCCTTGGTGGTCAGGCGTTTTACCTCCATGTCGTTATGGACGATATCCCCAAGGCAATAAAGGCCCTGGTTGTTTTCCATCTCATCTTCGGCCATTTGTATGGCGAATTCTACCCCAAAACAATAACCGGAATTTTTATCGATCTCAACCTTCATTGGCGGTAAATTTCCGGAAACGAATAATAAGCCGGCGCCGGGGCCAGCTTCATTTCCGACTGAATTTCAAAATTAACCCCTGGGCCCCTCATTTCATAGAAGATGAACCGATTTAGGGATAAATGAATGCCTTCAATCCTGTCAGCAATCCTTCACCGGGCAGGGAATAGGTCCACGACGGGGAAGACTTCTCTTTCGGGGCTGGTTAACTGCGCAATCCGACAAGGCCATGGACAGGAAAATTAAGACGATAAACAGCCAAACTCTTTTCTTTTTCAAATTTCTGAATAATATTTAGCAATCAAATATAATATATTGTCCTTGCAGAAATTTTTTAATCCAAATCTATATTCATATGAATGGTGAAAAAACCGGCAAAGCGGAAAAAATATTGCAGGATTTAGGCAAATCCATTGATGAATTGATCGAAAAAGCCAAGAATTCCAAAGGAACATTCAAAGTGGAATTAGACAAAAGAATTGAGGAATTGAAAAAGAACAAGGCCACTCTCGAAAAAGAAATCGAGGAATTCAGAAAGGAACATGCCGGAAGCATCGACAAATTTGAAAAATCCATTCAGAAGGCTGCCGGTGAATTGAAAAAATCCATTGAAAATCTTTTCTCAAAATCAAAAAAACCCGGCAATCCATGAATTAAAATCGGTAAAAGTTGCAATGAATCCCCGGACACCAACATGCTTATTATTTTTTAAACAAATACCAATATGATCAACATGATGAAGAATATTCTCAAAAGCTTTGTATTGATCATAAATTATAAATCTTTTATCATTACAGGCCTTGGAATATTATCGACCTACCTGTGCAGCAGGTTTGAAATCCTCGCGGATTTTCCGGATATGCTCGTTGGTGTAGCCATCGTTTTCCCGGTGGTCTTTTCCATCGGTGCGGCTTTCAACAGGCGGGAAAATGCCCTTCAGCGATTCGCCGATTTCAAAGGACATGCGATCGCCATGTATTACGCAATGCGTGATTGGCCGGAAAATAAGAATAATGATATTCCCCAGCGCCTGAAGGTTTTAATAAAGGAAATTTTCAAAGATACCAAAGCTATCCTGCAATCCCGGATGCGGCATGAAGTGGTGGTGGATGAAAAACTTATCTATAACAAGTTTTCCCAGTTGTCGAAATTAACCATGGAATTGCGGGGCGTGGGGCTTCAGAGCGGGGAAGTTTCACGAGTTAGCCAGTACGTAAGCAAATTGGTGATCGCCTTCGATAACCTGATGATCATTCACAAATACAGGACACCCATTACCTTAAGAGCCTATAGCAAGGTTTTCATCTGGTCTTTCCCCATTATATACGGCCCTTACTTTGCATTTAACTTCAGGAACTATACACCTTTGCTTTATTATGTTATCCCGGTGCTCTATAGCTTTATACTTGTAAGTCTTGACAATATCCAGGAACACCTTGAAAATCCCTTTGATGAAATCGGCGAAGATGATATTAAATTCAAGGCAAAGGAGATTGTAGAATTGATGGATTAGACCCAGGCTGGGCGTTGGAACCGGAATAATATTAAAACCGAAATTAAACCTGGTGAATACGGTTCAGAACTATTTTTATCAGGCTGTCGATCGGCTGGTTCACATCTTTAGAAAATGTTTTTTTTATCCGGTTGGCTATTATAGCATTAAGACTTAAAACCTCGTGGCCAAGAGCTTTCCCCAATCCGTAATATATCGAAGATTCCATATCGAAATTCGTAAACCAGAAACCCTTTTCATGGAAATATTCAAGCTCATCAAGAATGTTAGGATTGTGCAGTCCCAGGCGAATGCTTCTTCCCTGAGGCCCGTAAAAGCCGGGGGCGGTGATGCTGTTTCCATGAAATAAATCAAATGCCAGGATCTTATTCAGTTTTTCAGAACACCTGACCCCATAAGGCATGAAGGGTAGGTTCAGCTTAACTTTTAATTTTTCTGCTATTTCGATAAAATCCTCTTCCTGCTGGAAATCGTAATAAATGTTGAAAGTATCGAGCCCGAAAGCGGCATCGCTAACCAGCAGTGTTCCCGGTTTAATATCAGCCTGTATGGCGCCCGAAGTCCCGATGCGGATCAGGTTTAACTTCTTCTTTCTTTTTTTCGCTTCACCTGTTTTAAGGTCGATATTGACCATGGCATCCAGTTCAGTCAGGATGATTTCAATATTATCCGTTCCCATTCCCGTGCTCATCACGGTAAGCCTTTTGCCCTTATACTTGCCGGTATGGGTTATGAATTCCCTCTTATTCATTTCGAATTCGAGATTTTCGAAATATTGGCTTACCCTGTAAACCCGCCCAGGATCCCCAACGGTTATGATGGTATCGGCAATATTTTCAGGCTTGAGGCTTAGGTGGTAAACACTTCCATCCGGGTTAAGGATCAATTCCGATTCAGGTATTCTGCTCATTTCCGGCTGTAAATTTCGGACTGGGTTAAATATAGGAAAGTTTCAGGTTTTTACAGACTGGGCGGGATTTCCGAATACGGTTTCATCCTCGGCCACGTTATGAGTAACCACAGAACCCGCACCAATCCTCGCTCTTTTGCCGATGATTAGCCCCGGAATGATAATGGCACCGGTTCCAATGAAAACTTCATCCCCGATCCTCGCTCCATCCCCGATTATGCTGCCTGATCCAACCTGGACAAACGGCCCTATTACAGCATCATAACCAATAATTGCCCCGGAGTGGATAATGGAATGAGAGGAAAACCTGGAATTGGTTCCGGCAATAACAGAGTCGTTGATGAAAAGGTCGTATTCCAGGTAAACCGATTCGGCGATTCTTGCATATTTGTGGATGGCGTTAACCGGCATGACCTTCCTCTTTTCATTCAGCATTTTTACAAGCGATTTCCGCAAAGCATTGTTGTCTGCGGCGATAAATGCTTCACATTTGTGCCCGATAAGCTTTAAAAATCCATCATCAGATGTTGTTCCGAGTACCTTCACATGCTGGATCTCTGTTCCTGTCAAAGATTTATCATCATCTAAAAAGCCGTATACGATTATTCCAAGGCTGGTGAATATTTCCAGGGCCATCCGCCCAATCCCGCCGGCGCCAAGGATGATTACAGGTTTTTCCATCATAAAATATTTTTGATATTATCTGCCTTCAGGCTGACACTTTCCGAAGGGTGGCTATGATCCTCAATTATAGCAGAAAGTTAAGAAAAATTGCAGCATATTATTTAGTAATAAATGCGAAGGATAGTCATCCCGGAGCCTGCCCTGTCTGGAAATCGTCCATTTGCAGGAGTTTCACTCCAATCTTGCAGTCCAGGCATTTTCTTTTTATACAATATTTATTATGCAACTGGATGAGCGCCTGGCTGGTAGCTGAATTGGGATTTTCAAAGCCAAGGTTTTCCATTACCCTGGTGATTCGGTTATCTTCTTGCGGAAGCTGACTTAAAACCTCAACGGCCTGCCCGATAAAGGCATTTTCACCGGAAAACATTCCATACGCCCCAAGCACCGGCATGCAGGTATTGATTATTAAGCCATAAATACTGCCATTACCCAGGCTGTTCTTCCTCTCCCATCGCCTGCCAAAATCATAATGGCTCTTCCAGTATTCGGAAACCGGGGATTCGAAAGCCCTGTAAATTTCCCGGATATTTCTGTTGTCTCTGATCATCCCAAATAGGCTTTGCCGTTTATGGAGAAATGCTGCCAGCTGCGCCAGCCTCAGCGTTGGGAAATTTGCCGGATGGGTCCTCATGAATTTCCACTGGTGGCGGGTGAGGATGCTGTTGTGCAGACCGTATTTTCTTTTCAGGAAGGCATACTCTGCAGTCAGCATTCCGTAATATTCATCCACCTTTCTTTTTTCCAGGAAGCCTGCGGTACCGAAAAGCAGGGCTTCTATCTGGCCAAGGTTATCGGAATGTTTTTTTATAAGCCTGAAAGGTAGATAGGTAGCCAGGGCCATCATAGGATGCTGGTTGATCTTAAACCCGAAATTCATGAATAGAATCCTGTATGAAGCTTCTTCCCAGTCTTGTTCGCAGGCCTCCAGTAATGAAAGAACTAAATCCGATTTTTCTTTAACTCGTTCAATCAGAACTCTTTCGAGCATGGACGTCCTGTGGATGATGTCTATGCGGGGAAGATCGGCGGCACAGGGAATCGCATGGACTGAGTTGTATATCAGGTTATTAAACCTGTGAATCATCCCGGGGTAGATCCTGCGTTTAAGTTCGAGGGCAGGAATCCGGGTTCCGTCTGTTCGGTTTATCGCTGAATCGTCCTCCCACACTACATGGAGGATTACATTATCATAAGCAGGATCCTTATCATGCCTGTGGCTGATCCAGTCGGAAGCCTTCACATGGATTTCGACAAAACCATGCCACGTAACTTCCCCGATCCGGACTGCGGAATTTGAAAAATCTGGTCCTGAATCGGTATTCCGGGTGCCGGGCGCAATTATGGTAACCTGGTTCCCGTTCAGGTCTGACACGTCGTCATGGTCAAAATACTGAAATTGCCATACGAACGAAAGGAATGATTCGTTGATAAACATAGCTGATTAGGGTTAAAGAAAATCCTAAAATAAGGATCTAAAAAATATTTTCAAGGAGGAATTTCATTTTTTCTCTTAACGAAGCCGCTTCATGCTTTGCAGCAACATGAAAATCGTTGCCTTCTGAGGCATACAATATGCTTCGTGAAGCATTGACAATCAGCCCGACATCCTTGTTGATCCCATGACGGGTCACCGACTCCAGGTCGCCTCCCTGTGCTCCGATACCCGGGACCAGTAAAAAAGTTTCCGGTGCAAGTATTCTGACCCTGGAAAATAAGTCAGCCCGGGTGGCGCCGATCACATACATCAATTGGTCTGCGCCGGCCCAGCTTCTGCTTTCACTGATTACATGTTCAAACAACTTTTCTCCGGTCATCAACTCACATTGCTGGAAATCGGACGCACCGGTATTGGATGTTAGCGCGAGAAGTATTGTCCATTTTTCCTTAAAGGCGAAAAAAGGCTCAACGGAATCCTTTCCCATATAGGGTACCACCGTGGCCGCGTCGAAGCCATAAAAATTAAACAAAGCCTCTGCATAATACTTGCCGGTATTTCCGATGTCTCCTCTTTTGCCGTCCCCGATCTTAAAGATCTCCCGGGGAATGTAATCCAGGGTTTTTTGCAGGCTTTCGAGACCTGCAGGCCCCAAGATTTCGTAAAAGGCAAGATTTGGTTTATAGGCTATACACGAATCGGCAGTAGAATCAATGATGGCCTTGTTAAATTCAAAAACGGGATCGGGCGATTTCAGCAGGTGCCTGGGGATTTTATTGATGTCCGTATCAAGGCCAACGCAGAGGAAGGATGATTTTTTCCTGATTTCCGAAATTAATTCCTTCCGGGTCATTTTATTTGTTATCCCTCAGGTCGCTGATATATACACCCGGGTGCTTTGATTCATCGAAACGGAACATCGCATCGGTAGCTCCGGAGAAAGGATCAAACCCGTTAATCGATATTGTGTAGGTATTTCCTGTTTTATCGAGCGTTTGCCAGCCCCAAAGCGTATAATCGGCCTTATCGATAAAAACCTTAAGCCACTGAAACTGGATCGGGAATTTGTCAGGATTTTCGGGCTCAAGCCGGATAACATGTACCTGCCGGGCGCCAAAGGTCAATTCAGCTTCTGTTCCAAATTTGAAATCTTTTTTATATGCGTTGAAAATATAGCTGGGCGATAACTCGCTTTCTCCGGGCATATAGTTCTCGATATTGACTTCATTGAACTCCTGGTAATACGTCCATACGGTTGTCCCATCATTATATTTTTCGAGCTGCCCTGTGGTGAGCTTGTATTTATCACCCATGACGAGGATCTGGCCTTTTTCTGATTCCTTCGTATCGGTGGTCTCGTTGAATAATTCATAGGTAAAATTGGCCCTGAAGGCGTCCATTTTCTTATATTTTTCGCTCATGGTATCCAGTATTTTCAGGGCATTCGGGTCTTTTTGCGCATTTAAGGCCCCTGAAAACGAAGTTGCCAGGGCGAGTAAAATCAGGAATTTATTCATAGAAGGTCAGTCTTGAGTGTTGGCATGATTTGTATTGTCGTTTAATTGCCGCAAGAATTGTTCCAAAGCATATTCATCTTTTATCAGAACCTCCCGGGCTTTACTTCCCTCAAACGGGCCTACAACTCCCGCGGCTTCAAGCTGGTCGATAAGCCTGCCTGCCCTGTTATAGCCCAGCTTAAGCTTGCGCTGGATCAGGGATGTACTTCCCTGCTGATGCCGCACGATCAGTCTTGCAGCTTCATCAAATTGCGGGTCGCGTTCAGACAGGTTTACTTCGCCAATATCGGCTTCATCGCCTTCAAATTCCGGAAGCTGGTAAGCCGACGGGTAAGCGCGCTGTGAGCCGATATAGTCGCAAATCTTGTCTACCTCTTCCGTTTCAATATACGGGGTTTGCAGCCTGATAATATCCGAATTGAGCGACAACAACATATCCCCCATCCCAATCAGCTGATCGGCGCCGCCTGTATCCAGAATTATCCTTGAATCAAGCTTGGATACAACCTTGTACGCAATCCTTGCGGGAAAATTCACCTTGATTGTTCCCGTAATTACTTTCACATCCGGCCTTTGTGTTGCAATCACCAGGTGTATGCCAATGGCTCTTGCAAGTTGTGCGAGGCGTGCAATGGGTGTTTCCACTTCTTTTCCCGATACCATCATCAGGTCGGCAAGCTCATCAATGACCAGAACAATATAGGGTAAATACCTGTGACCCTTATTGGGATTTAATCTTCGGCTGATGAACTTCTGATTGTATTCCTTGAGGTTCCTGCACTGGGCTTCTTTCAGGAGATTGTATCGGTTTTCCATCTCAATCCCAAGTGAATTCAGCGTATAAACCACCTTCCTGGTATCCGTTACAATGGCCTCTTCACTGCCTGGAAGAATGGCCAGGAAATGCCGTTCGATCTTATTGAATAAGGTGAGCTCAACTTTTTTCGGATCGACCATGACGAACTTCAGCTGGGATGGATGTTTCTTATAAAGCAGGGAAGCTAAAATCACATTTATCCCCACCGATTTACCCTGTCCGGTGGCGCCGGCAATCAATAAATGCGGCATCCGGGTAAGATCAGCAAGGTATACCTCGTTCGATATTGTTCTTCCAAGAACGATCGGAAGATCGAATTCACTCTTCATGAATTTTTCGGTCCCGAGGACCGACCTTATGGAAACCAGCTGTTTATTCTTGTTCGGGACTTCGATTCCAATCGTTCCTTTTCCAGGTATGGGGGCAATGATCCTGATACCCAGGGCTGAAAGGCTCAGCGCAATATCGTCCTCAAGGTTTTTGATCTTCGAGATCTTTACACCCGCGTCGGGGACAATTTCATAGAGGGTCACTGTGGGTCCGATCGTTGCCTTGATATTGGAAATTCCGATCTTGAAATTGATCAGGGTTTCCACGATTTTATCCTTATTCTGTTCCAGTTCCTCCTTGGTCACCTGGCCACTCCGGATCTCATACTCTTTCAACAGGTCGAGAGGCGGAAATTTGTAAGAACTCAGGTCGAGCGTCGGATCGTATATTTCAAGCTGATCTGATGCCACTTCCTGATCGCTGAGCTCTTCGACGATAAACTCGGGATCATCATTTTTTTTGCCGGCGGTTTCTGTGTTTTCTTTCGTTTCAGCCTGGCCGTTTATGATTTCCGCCGTCTTCGGTCCGAGGACAAATTCCTGTGGGATTACTTCCTTCTCAGGTTCAGGCTTAAGCAATATATCAGTCACAATCTCCTCTTCCCTGGCCAGCGCATCTCCGACGTAAGGATCGGGATCCTCAAGTTCTCCACTGGGTTCGTTTTCCATTTTCGGGTTGCCAAAAGTGATCAGTTCGGTTACATTGAAGAAATATATTACGAAAACCACCAGTGAAATCAGCAGGAAAAGATACGTCCCCCATCCGATAAGGGAATGGAACAGGAATGCAAGCTGGAAACCCAATCCCCCCGACAGCAACGACGATACACTAAGGTCTTCGGCATCGAGCGTGGCATACCCGAACAGCAGGCTAAACCAGAATACGGCAAAAAAACTGAAGATAAACATGCCGTAGGTTGAAACCAGTTCATTCCGGGTTACCATTTTATACCCCAGGTTAAAGATCAACGGAGGGAGGAAAATGGACGCTATTCCAAACCACTTAAAAATAAAATAATAGGCTGTTATGGCGCCAAGCACTCCCAGCCAGTTTTTGGCTTCCAGACCGGAATCCCTGAGACCCGTTGAAAAAAAAGCTTCCACAACACTCTGGTCGGAATTTCCCGATAAAAGGAAAGATAAAAACGACGTGAGCATGAAAATCGAAAGCGCGATCAGGACGAATCCAATGGAAAGAATAAACCTCCTGTCCTTGAGAAAGGAAAAACTGAACCCTCTGGCGCGCTTGTCAGCTTTCCGCAATGAATTGGATTTATAGGTGTTCTTGGCAGCCATCCGTTACAAAACTACAAAATAATACGGCATAATTTATCCGGTGATTTTATGAGAAATTCCGGGCAGACTCAACTTGAAGTCTTCTTCAATGAAAGGGCAATTCCACTGTTAATCGATCGCGCAAACAGCGGGCCCTGGTAAATAAAGCCCGTATAAACCTGGATCAGGTTTGCTCCCGAATCCATCATTTTTTTAGCATCTCCAGAGCTCATGATACCACCCGCACCAATAATTACATATCCGGGGCCAAGGTTATTTCTTAAATACTTCACGATTTCAAGCGATCTAGTAAACAGAGGCTTGCCACTTAACCCGCCTTCTCCCATGGCTTCCACCGCTCTCACCCCGGTCTGTAAATGGTTCCGGGAAATTGTGGTATTGGTTGCAACGATTCCTGCCAGTTTTGTTTCCCTGACAATCCCGATAATATCATCGATCTGTTCCCATGTAAGATCCGGAGAAATTTTCAGCAGGACCGGCTTTCCCTTCTTTTGTTCATTTTCATGCTGGATGGCCGTCAACAGATTTTTCAAAGGAACTTTCTCCTGCAATTCGCGCAAACCAGGAGTATTCGGGCTGCTGATATTGATTACAAAATAATCAACATGGTCGTATAAGGCATTGAGGCCCCTGACATAGTCCATGTGGGCGGATTCATTGGGCGTGTTTTTATTTTTGCCGATATTCCCGCCAACAATAACTCTGGAGGTTCGGCGCGATAGATTTTTCACGGCATGGTCAACCCCTGCGTTATTAAAGCCCATCCTGTTAATCAGAGCCTTGTCTTTTTTGAGTCTGAATAATCTCGGCCGGGGGTTTCCCGGTTGTGGTTCGGGCGTTATGGTACCGATTTCCACGAAGCCGAATCCCATTCCGGCCAGACCGTCAATGATGCCGGCATCTTTATCGAAGCCTGCGGCAATTCCCACCGGGTTTTTAAAGTTCAACCCCATGACTGACCGCTCAAGAATTTTATCTTCGATGGAGAATATCCCCGAAATTGCCTTCATGAACCATCTCAGTTTCTGGCAATAAAATAACATCTGGTATACCAACGCATGAATGGTTTCAGCATTGATGAGGAATAAGACAGGTCTTATAAGATATTTATACACGGTATTCAGTGCGGCAAATTTGCATTAGTCTGATATTTATTCCTGATATAATTGACTTTATTTCAGCTTCGGGGGTGAAATTCCCTGATCACCTGTTTTAAATAATCCCTGTCGAGGTGCGTATAAATTTCAGTGGTTGTAATGGATTCATGGCCCAGCATTTCCTGGACCGCCCTCAGGTCTGCTCCGCCTTCGATTAAGTGAGTGGCAAATGAATGCCTGAAGGTATGCGGACTAATGCTTTTCTTCAGGCCGGTCCGCGCCGCCAGGTCTTTAATTATATTGAATACCATGATTCTTGAAATACAGGTACCGCGGCGGTTGAGGAAGATATAGGACTCATTACCTGCTTTTATCCCGATATGGACCCTTATTTCCTTTACATACATCATCACATACTTTAATGCCTCCCGCCCAATGGGTACCAGCCTTTCTTTATTTCCTTTACCCAGGATCCTCAGGAAGCCGATATCAAAATACACATTATTTAACATGAGTCCTGTCAATTCCGATACCCGCAATCCCGAACTGTAAAGTGTTTCGATCATCGCACGATTCCTGACTCCTTCCGGCGTGGAAAGGTCGATGGCTGACAGGATCTCATCTATTTCCGGAACGCTCAGCGTGTCAGGAAGCTTTCGGCCAATCTTCGGGCCCTCTACCAGGTGTGTGGGATCATCATCGATCAATTCCTCATTGAGCAGATATTTGAAAAATGCTTTCAGGCCCGATAGCACCCTGGCCTGCGTATAGGAAGTCATACCGAGTTCTCCAACCCATTCCATGAACCTTTGAATTTCCCGGGTTTTGATCAGGGTTGGATCAGGCAGATTGGAGATTTCTGCAAACTGTTTTAGCTTTACTGCATCATGAACATAGGCTTCGACGGAATTCTCCGATAATGATCGTTCCAGCCGGAGATAGTTTTGGAATTGTTTAATGTAATAATCCCAGTTCATGATACAATTGTAAACAAAAGTCACAATGAAAATCGTAATAATCAACGGGCCGAACCTCAACCTTCTGGGAAAACGGGAAACCGAGATTTACGGAACCGACAGTTTTGAGGAATACCTTGAAAAAATTAAGCGACTCTACCCCAAGGTGGAGTTGGAATATTTTCAATCCAATTCCGAAGGAGCAATCATTGATTATATCCAGAAAAAAGGATTTGAAAGCCGGGGGATCATCTTAAATGCCGGGGCCTTTACCCATACATCCATTGCCATTGCCGACGCAATTGCATCTATTTCCGCACCGGTCATCGAGGTACATATTTCCAATGTCTATAAACGGGAAGAATACCGCCATCACAGTTTCATAGCTGCGAAGTGCACCGGGATCATTGCAGGATTCGGTCTCGAAAGCTACAGACTTGCTGTAGAATTTATTATCAATATTCAATAAGGCTTCAACACTTTCTGCGTTGATCACTTTTTATACTTATGATCGATTTTAAAGAAATAGCTTCCGTAACGCTGATCCTGTTCTCGATCATTGATATTCTGGGGACAATCCCTATCGTCATCGACCTGAAACGAAAGGGAGGAGATATTCAGGCGGGGAAAGCGACCCTGATATCCGGTTTAATCATGATCGTATTTTTATTCCTCGGGGAATCGATCCTCAAATTATTCGGTATCGATGTGGAATCCTTTGCTATTGCCGGGGCTATCATAATCCTGTTTATCGGATTCGAAATGATTCTTGGAATCACATTTTTCAGGCAGGACAACCTCGAAAATTCCGGGTCTTCCATCGTGCCGCTTGCTTTTCCCCTCATTGCGGGAGCCGGAACGATCACCACGCTCATTTCCCTGCGGGCTGAATTTGCTATGATAAATATATTAACAGGAATTATTATTAACCTGGGTTTCGTTTATCTCGTCCTGCGTTCAGCCGGATGGCTTGAACAAAAGATTGGGAATTCCGGCTTTAACATATTACGAAAAGCAACCGGGATCATCCTTCTGGCC
>DATDPY010000429.1:0-6319 GCA_035292565.1 Cyclobacteriaceae bacterium
GAAGAACGAGTATAATCAATACAGACCCCATGATTCATTAAAAGGACTTACACCGGAACTCTATCTGATAAATTATAACAATGAAAACAATAATTAAATATCTTTGAATCACTGGCACTAAAAATGGGGAAGCTTACATAATGACTATAAAGAAATGAAAAAGCTTGGGCAAAAGAATCTTATGATTATGAACATGACAGATTGCGAGACTGGATTGAAAATTTCAGGGCTTAAGATTCATGCAAAAGGGAAAAATCATAAACTCAATCCTTCTATGGCTCAAACGAGGCCACATGTTGAAAAATTAAGCAAACATGACCGCTAGCCTGCAGATAAAAGCAAAACCTTACCCGCAATGAAGCAATTACCATTGAAACTACCGTTTACAACGATAACTACATGAATTTGTCACGGCTGTTAAACCGGAATCAATTGTTTTTTTGACACGCCGTAAAAAGAAAAGCATACCTGTAAAATAGTTAATAAAATAACTCGCTTTCAAATACACCCTGCAACCAGGCTTTTAATAAAATTAGAATTTCAATACCTGCCATACAACCGTAAAAACTCAAGCACCTGCTTGTGAAAACCGCTGAATTCCGGGTCGGGAATGCCCGATGGCGGAACGGCCGTGGTGCCGTAACCTGTTTGGAACATATCGTGGTGATAGATCACCGGGCAACCGGTTTGCCATACGTTGTATATATGTATGATAAAATCATGGGGATGATTCTCACCTTTCGGCCCGCCATATTTAATCGTTCCCGTCCGGGCGGGTTCGTCATCCACCACGGGTTTTTTATAGACCTGCCTGAGCGATGCAAGCTCTTCGGCAGCCCTGTTCCAGTGATCCCCGTCGCGGGTGGTATGCGGGGTAAGGAAATCAAGCAAATCGTTGTGCTCTTTTTCACCGAGAATTCCCGCGTATCCCGGAGAATTCGTCACCAACCTTTGCGGATCGATAGCTTTGATTGCCCTGTATATTTCTGGTACATGCATATCGAATTCATTCCAGATCTGAAAGGTCAGGTTCCTGTAAGGCCTGAGTTCCCCGGCTAATGTCCGGGCAGCTTTTACATACCCCTCCAGTGAAAGTCTAATATTTTCTTCCCAACTCTCCCTTGAAAACAACGCTAACTCTACTACCATGCCGTTTAACTCTGCACCTTTTGCAATATTCTTAAGCTTAGTCACGTGCCTCCCGTTTAAATTGCCATCCATGTCGTAAAGCGAGCAGGTACTGCATCCGTCGGCAAATCCCCGCTCGTTGTCCCACTGTCCCCAGACGCGTATCACGTTGACACCGTACTTTCTGAATTTTTTCAGCCACCGGTCCCTGATCGAATCGTTTTCATTGAAGCCTGGATTATAAATGGCGTTGAAAAAACTGATGCCGTTATAAACGAATCTTTCATTATCCAGGTAAAATTCAGTTCCCCTGATCTCAAGGCCGCCCTGGCCAAACCCGGGAACGGCAGAGAAGGCAAATAGTATAATCAGGAAAGTCGGGGATAGTAAGCCTTTTATCATAATTTCAGAATTCCTGGTTTTTAACTTCCGGCCAGTTGGTTTCCGCAATACGAATATGTTCTCCGCGGTTCTCTCTCCACAGGTCTCTCACATTCATGTTGTAATTGAGGTACAACTTGTCGTCGACAATCGTCCAGGTATCAGGTTCGGTTTTGGCTTTGTGGCCTTCATACATTCCATAGGCGCAATAACCGCCGAATTGCGGGGCGTATTTCTCAGGGTCCGCGCCGAACATCTTTAAATGTTCGTCATTTGAAAACCTCCAAACTGCTCCCTTCCAGTGAAATACATACAGGGAATCGCCTTTCACCGGCATGCCCTCGGTGAAATACGCAACGGGGTCATACCCATTGATGGCAATCCCGGAGGACTGAAATATTTCCGAAGGAGTTTCCGGATTACAGGCTAATGAAATAAAAAGAATGGACGCATAGATTAAATGATCTCTATGGGAAATAACGTTTCCGGCCTTCATAGAATTAATATATTGTTCGGCTGTAAAATTTTGAATATTAATACCATAATGATTGTCCCCCGGCAACTTTTAAACCTTCCGATGCATATTTTATTACATTCCTGTCGCTGCTGATCAAAGTATAATCGTTCTGAATGGCTTGCCAAATCAGCATGCGGTCAAACGGGTCCTTATGATAAGCGCCTTTAAGTTTGTGATAAGTGCTGCAGGCTTTGGCGGATAAACATTCAATATCAAAACCAACCTCCAAACAGGCTTCCGGGAGATCTTCCGGTAAGAAACCAATAATGTTTAATTTACCCAGGTAGCTTTTCAACGATATTTCCCAAAAACTCACAGTACTAATTACAATTTTGTGATCGGGGTTGACAATAATTTCTTTTATGTTTTTTGACAGTTTTTTGGTGTCGGCAAGAGCCCAAATCAAATAATGTGTGTCAAGAAGGTATGTCATATTCCTAAAAATTCTTCCTCGGTCATTTTAAAATCATTATTGAACTTTACACTTCCCTTGCTTTCCAGGATTCCGATTTTTCTTTTCAACTTTTTACCAGCATTCTTGGGAACAATTCTGGCCACGATTTCCTTTTTTCTACCATAAGATATAACGATTTCTTCACCCGACAGTACCCTTTTTAATACTTCGGAGAAGTTAGCCTTTAGTTCTCCTACGCTCATTGTTTTCATAACGATAATTTTAACAAATATAATGTTATTTTGACAAGTTGACAAGAATAAGAAGACTGCCCGAACCATGCCCTAGATAGGATGTCGTTTCATTAATCAGGCAGGAATCCTGCCCCATTCCTTATCACGCCAGGAGAAATATTTTTCGGTACATTCTTTTCCGCTCTTGATGAGCGCTTTGATCTTTATTTCGCTGATTTTAAATTCCGTCGTCCGAACGTCGAGCGTGTCGATGAATATTGTCCGGTTCCAGTCCTTTTCGACCAGGTGGGCTTTGTTGGCCATCTCCATCATAAAATTCAACAAGGCTGCCGTGAATTCCTTAAAATTTCCCGTAGGCTGCGGAGGTATGGCCCAGTCATGCAGGCTGTACCGGATCACCTCACTGCTGTCGAGACGGAAGCCAAGGGTTTCGTAATTGAAAACGAGATCATTTTTATTTTTATAATGCCCTGCATCGCCGTTGACAGGATTCGAAAGATATTTTTTATTATCAAAAATATTCGCCGCATAATTATACGATACGCCTCCATCCACCATGACCGATTCTTTATAACGGGCCGCCATGAAATACAAGGGTATGCTCATCGACATGCGAACGGCGTCACCAATAGGAGTATCCGGGTGTTGGCTCTCTTCATGGGAAAATATGAGCGGATGTTGGTTGGTCAGATCCGTAGCAATAACATAAAGATAACTGAACCCCGGCGTTTTCAAGGATACTTTTTCAGCCAGTTGCCGGAAAGTGAAATCGGGATTTCCGGTTTTTGCCCTGATCTTTTCACGGATAAAGTTTTTAAATACATCTCCCTTATTGATCCCAAAGTTCCGCCACAACCGGCTTATCTTGGAAACAAGCAAACCGCCGTCGGCGAATTCGGAGAAATCGGTACGGGAGATTAAATCTGACATTTCCCCATGGGTATAGCCCACAGCCAGAAGGGCGGCGTTGATAGCGCCAGCAGAGGTGCCTCCCACTCGCTCAATGTTTGGGAGGATCCCCAGACTGTCGAGGACTTCGAGCGATCCCCCGTAAGCTATTCCCTTTACACCCCCACCTTCAAATACAAGGTTCTTAAAATTGCGAGCTGCCATATTCCTGTATTATTTAAAATTTATTAATTGACGAATTAAAATTCCAAATCGCAAAAAACAAATCTCTTACAAATCCAAAATATCAATGTCAAAATTACAAACTGGAATTCCCGGGCATGAACTTTATCCATGGGCTACAACGACATTGGAATTTTAAAATTTATTCATTGGAATTTATTTGCTAGTTGGAATTTTTATTTGATATTTTATTTAAGATATCGTTCAGCCACCCACCCGGTAATTCCTGTAGTCACTCTGGCCCACCCTTCTTTTTTCTCGAGGACCGTCACTTTCTGTCCTTTCGCAAGAGGCCTGGCTACCTTTTCTGCATTCAGGTCGGGTAAGGCCCTGATGTTAAGTTCATTTACCATCACTGTTAATTCCTGGCCGGTAATGATCTCAGGACCGTCGGCATCCCTTCTTGAATCCAGGAGCCTGGACCTCAATTTATCTAGAGGAAATGCGGGCCCCGGGTCAATTTTCCGGCCTGGAGATATTTCCTCGTGCCCAAGAATGAATTTTATGGGATAATGTTTCATCAATTCTGCGCAGATCTCTTCAATTATATGGATCTGCTCTTCGGAATATTCGTGCCAGAATTTGGGTGTAAATTCATTCCGGTGGACCGCCTGGACCACTTCATCAACCGGCCAGAAAATATAGATCAGGATTCCGCAGGCGATTGCCCAAAGGACATGAAATAATCCGAGGGCCAGCGTTTTCCAGGACCAAATTATCAATAATCTCATGTTATTGGTATGCATATAAATATTTCTTTGAGTTAATCCTGTATAGACCATTGCCAGGTGAGTTTTGCCTGTCCGGTGGAAAAGGTGTTGACCCGTTTTAATTTTTTGTTCTTTTTGAATTCAGGGCCGAATTTTTCATCCAGGCTAATAAAGCCAAAGTCCCGGTCCTTAATCTTTCTTAATACATCGCCGATCAACGGGAGGGCTTTTTTGGCGATTACCAGCCAGGGTGTTGAATTCCCGAACATGTCCGTTACTATGTTCAGGGCATCAGCGCCGAGGCCGCCCTTCATTTCCTTCATGAATTTTCCGATAGACCTCGTACCCTGCCTGCTGTGAAGGAGGTAAGCCCTGGCCTTTATCCTTTTTGATGCAGGCAGGGGGATTTCCAGGACGAACAGGCCGTCAGCGCCATCGTCTCCGTCAGGCTTGAATGAAATCGTATTTTGTTCCTGTGGTTTCAGGCGGATAAATTCTGCCGGTATATTTCCGACAATCATTTTGTCCTGTTCGCCGGGATGATCGGATACAATCACAAAATAGAGTTTCCACCTTTCCCTGGGTTTGAGGATCTCGAGCTTATCGAATTCCAAAACAACGTAATTCATTTATAATGGGTGAATTTTAATTACAGGATGCATCGATTAAATAAGTCTGGTATGTTCCATGAATTCGCTGATAAACGTTCCGCGCGGGTCCATTTCTCGCCTTGCTTTCAGCCAGGTATCAAGCTTCGGAAAATGCTGCTGAAGAATATGATAATTGCCATATAACCGCATATTTATTTTGCCCCAGTGCGGCATCCCGCCTTCCGCTATCATCCGGTCCTGGTAGCGCGAAAGGATCTCAAAATCGCCGATTGTATTTTTTAAAAGAGGAATGTCGACGTAAAATTTTTCCTCACCATATGCAGTCGAAAGATAGGCTTTCGAGCCCGGCACAAACCGGATGGCGATATGGGAGGTCTGATAAAGTTTCCCGGAAGCCAGGTTCCTCCGAGCTTCTTCGAAAATCATTTCTACGATTTTAACGATCTGTTTCCCGTCGACCGGGAAGGCAAATTCACAGCTCATTCCATGACGCCGGATATTGACGGCCGACTGGTATAATACCTTGTGGCTTTTATTGATATAGATGGGGTCCTGGGTGCCTTTCAATATGCTGTTTATCGTGTTGGGGACCGAACCGGGGCGGATGTTCAGCCACAGGACCTCGATCCATGGAAGCAGGGGTATCCTGCCAAGGATGGTGCTGAACAGATTTTTGGTTTTTTCCCCAAACGTCCTCCTCGCCGGCGGCTGTATCAGAATATTCTGATTTACCTCGGCGCATTTGTGGGTATTGTTTTTCCCCGTACCGTAGGGATTGATCCTGAGGGATACAAAATCATTATTCCTGAGGGTTTCATTGATGAAGCTCCCGTCGAGAAGCCTCGGTTTAAGATCCTTCCAATCGGTCATCACCCGCCTTTCAAGCATCCAGAAAAGGGGCTTCACTTCAAGGACAAGTTCATAAATGATGCCCATGGCCCCGAAACTCACCACGGTACTGTAAAAGAGATCATCGTCCTGGATTAAATCGATCGCACCGGCGGGATTGACTTTCGATGGGTCCGTAATCCCTTCCGAGGGCTCGATTTGTTTCACTTTCCCGCCGCTTCCGACAAGAATAATAGCCCGCACCATGTCGGGAAATGCCGGTTGTTTTATTCCCGAACCATGGGTAGCCGTTGATAAAGCCCCGGATACAGTTTGCCAGTCGAATGCCCCCATATTTGGAAGGT
>DATDPY010000430.1:0-4282 GCA_035292565.1 Cyclobacteriaceae bacterium
TAAAACGGATTGTCGATGCCATCAATTCCGAGTGGCTCATGGTCACCCTCGATACGGGAAACTTCCTTGAGAACCCATACTCTCAGCTTGAAATGTTGGCTCCCCAGACCATTTTAATGCAGGCAAAGACTTATTACGGGGGAGGCAAATGGTATACCCTCGACCTGGATTATCCCCGGATCGGGGAGATCATGCGAAAGGCAGGGTACAAGGGTTTTGTTTCGCTCGAATTCGAAGGGAATGCCAATCCGATGGAAGCCGTACCTCAAAGCCTGGAACTGCTGAGAAAGAGCTTTTATTATGAAGTTTAACTACGGCGGGCAGGTTTCATTTGAATGCGGGTTGAACTTATTTCAGGAAAATTTTTTTCTCGAGCTGCCTGATCTTTACAACAATTTCTTTCAGGCTCGGGTGGTCGAAGATAACGATTAATGGAAGGCTGAAGGTCAGCCGGTCATCAATGATTTTACTTCTGATGGTATTAAACGGGGGGCCGGGGGATTCAAGATGATTATATATCTTCCAATCACCTGATGATTTGGTATGAACAAATTGAGTGATCGAAAAAACAATATCCTGGTATCCAAGTCTGTTGCCGAACTCTTCGATTAAAATTTTCGTGGCCAGAAAGCATATATGGGTGATGAAGGGTTCGTGCATTTTCCTGTATTTGGAAAATTTACGGATTAGGGCTGAGCCTGTTTCTTCCAGTTTGGAGATCATCCTGTTCGTCTGGTGAAAGAGAATTTTTCCCCGCAATTCCCCTTTAAAAACAGATTCAATCACAAGCCGCGAACGGTTTTTAGAAATTTCCCTGTCAAGCTCTGCACGGTCAACGATCCTGAATTCAGGAGATTCCATGAAAATTTTGTTATCCAGTATTTGGGCAAATGAATCAACAACCCTGGCAACGCCGATGTTGGCAATCTCCTTAAGGATGTCCTTCTCAATCTCTTTAATTTCTTCCATCTCCATTTCCATTCCGCACATAATTGATCAGACTTACCTATTTAATCTTCTGCATTGAATAAATTTCTTTGAATGCACGCAACATTGAAGGGATATCAAATAAATAACATATGCTTCCTGTTCCCAGGATTGTAACTCCGCCAAAAAGCTTGTGGTTCCTCATGGGCTTTTTGAGGGGTTTGATGACAATATTCTGCCGGATCAGCAGTAAATCGGGAACAACACCGATTTTCCGGTTATTATGTTCCACCAGAATAATATTAAGCGAATTAAGTTCCAGACCGGAATTGTCCGGCAAATCGGACTCTCCATAGAGAAACCGGTTCAGAATAACCAGGGGGATCGTTTCGCCTCTATGAACAAAAAACAACTGGTCATCCCACATATGGATTTTCTTACCCCCGCTGACCGATTGCACCTTCAGGATATGAAAGAGCGGAATGGCATAAAATTCTTCGCGCACTTTAAAGAGCAGGGCCGGAACTACCGTTATCGAAGTAGGGAGCGTTATATCAAAAATGGTACCCTTATTTTTCTTGGAAATTACTTTAATAGTTCCGCCAATTGAATCGATAGCCTCCTTTACAATATTAAGTCCCATGCCCCGCCCTGAATGCTCAGTGGTTATCGTGGAGAGTGAGAAGCCTGGTTCAAAGATCAGCGGGAGGATTTCAAATTCCCGCATTGATCTGGATTTTTCGGGCGGAATGATCCCCGCGGCTATCCCCTGTTCCCTGATCTTATCCGTATCGATCCCATTCCCGTCATCGGCGACTTTGATATTAACCAATCCCTTCTTACTCGTTGCCGTTATGGTCAGGTTTCCCGATAAAGGCTTGTTTTTTTTCTTTCGCTCAATTTCAGTTTCGATCCCGTGGGAAATGGTGTTGCGGATCAGGTGCAGCATGGAATCCGAAATGATCTGGAGGATGTTCCTGTCGATCCGGATATCCAGACCGGTCATGTCGAGATTAACCTGCTTGTTTTCTTTCGCGGCCATATCCCTGACAATTCGCGGAAATTTATTGAAAAGAATGCCCAGGTTAACCAGTCGTGCATCCATGATGTTCTGCCTGATCTCGTTGCTGATTTTATACAGACTGAATCCGAGGTCCTGCAATTCCTGGTGTTCCAGTTTATTGGCGAGAGCCATTATCCTGTCGCGGTTGATGATTAGCTCTCCGATATTGTTCAGCAATGCATCCAGCCGCCGTACTTCAATGGAAATGAGGTCGGACAGGGGTATTTTTAAATGTACGGATTCCTTTTCTCCGGGAGATCTCCAGGGCTCAGAAATCATCCTATTCTTTAAAATGTCGTCGAGCTCATCAAACAGGGCGCCATCAACCTGCTTTTCCTTGACTGAATCTTTAATATTATTTAATAATATGCTGAGAAAGTCGAATCCCCGGTAAATAATATCCATGGTTGGCGAGTTAAGCTCGATTTCCTGTTTCTGCAAAGCGCTGAAAATACTTTCGAGCTTATGGGCAAGGCCGGATATATCTGAAAAGCCACTGGCGCTGGAGCTGGCTTTCAGGTTGTGCAGGTTCCTGAAGATCTCTGCGAGCAGCTTGTCGTCCTTAGGGCTGTTCTCAAGGGATACGAGATAAGAACTTATCTTTTCATATGCCTCTAACGCTTCAATCAAAAATATATTGATATACTCTTCCCTTCCCGGCATACTAATGAATTATTATTTGATTTAAATATTTTCTGGTTTATGGTTTATTCTCATTGAAAATTTCATTGACGGATTCAAGTACTTTTTTTTCCTCGAAAGGCTTGACGATATAGTTTATTGCCCCCAATTCCAGCGCTTCTTTTACTATTTTATCCTGTGCAACGGCACTTACGACAAGTACCTTGATCTGGGGATGGGCTGCCTTTATTTTTTTCAGGACTTTCAATCCAGTATCGTCAGGTAGTATCAGGTCGAGGGTTATCAGGTCCGGCTTGGTCTTATTGACCAGTTTCAGGGCCGATTCACCGCTGGCAGCCTCATCAACCACCGTATATCCTCCGTCCTCGAGGATATTTCTCAGCAGGGTTCGCATATAATACGAATCATCGATAACAAGAATCCTTTTTTTCATGACGCCTGCAGAATTGAGTTTCGATGTAAATGTTTGTTGTATTTTCAAACGAATAATTGTTTGGCCTCCTCATCGGACAAAATTTTATTAATATTAAGAACAATGATCACCTGGTCATTGTGTTTGGCAATTCCCTCGAGGAATTCTTTGTTAAATTTTGATGCAAATTCACTGAATGCAGTATCGTCCATGTCGATGAAAGGTATTTTAAGATTATGTGGAATCTCCTGAACGATAAATCCAATCGTATAATCTTCTTCTTTATCAATAACCATGGTATATCCGGTGGAGGGACTTTCATGAGGAGCCGGGTTCTGTTTTTTTATCCCGAGCCGTTCCTCAAGGTCTATTACGGCAACTATTTCTCCCCTGATATTGGCAATACCCTTTAAATATAAAGGGGTTTTCGGCATTCTCGAAAGGGGAGGTGTAAAAGTAACCTCCTTTATCTGTTCAATCCTGATGCCATAATACTCGTCACCGAGGGTGAAGACAATTAACTGAACAGGTTGTTTTCTTGTTTCCATAAAATGATATCTGTCCCTGTCGGATGTTTATCTTTCTGGTATATTAATTTATTGACTTACTTTTCTGCCGTCGTTTCCCCTTTTCGCAGCCTTTTTAAGTCTAACAGGTTTCTTCTGCTGAGGTCCGGGACTATTTGAATTAAGGCTGCCGGTGATGCTGACGGCGGATTGTCTCTTTTTATTTCCCTGAGCAAGATTGTTTCCCTTATGCCTGGCATTCCAGGTGTTTGCCAGGCTGGTTTTTGCCGGGAGGTGTTTCTTTTCTCCTGAGGGCAGACGCGGCCGAAGTCCGGACGGAATATTTGTGGATGTGATCCTCGATAATGATTTTTTAATCCCCGGCACTTTTTTTCGGGAGATCTTCGATGGAGAAATACTGCTAAACAATATAAATGTGGCTATTCCTTCCTGCAGATACTCAGCGATTTCTTTCAGGTTCTGGCTTGATTCTGTGAATTCTTCCATGATCATGGATAATTTGCCTGCAGTATCCGCAACATCCCCGGTCCCAGAAGCGGTTTGTTCTGCCAATTCCACGGTTTCTTCCACATATTCCACTACTTCTTCAATACTGTTTTTTTGAACCTCCGCTGATTTCAGGATGTCCTCGGCCGTACCCAGGGTTTTGTTGGAGGAATCGGCGATATTTTTAAATGCTTCGGATACGGCTTCTGAAGCATTTTTACCTTT
>DATDPY010000431.1:0-18620 GCA_035292565.1 Cyclobacteriaceae bacterium
ACGGTTATTTCAAACTGCAATTGCCGGTATTAAACCTGAAGGCACAATGAGAGTGATCATTGTTGAAGATGAATCAACGGCGGTTTTGAAGCTGGAAAAGCTTTTAAAGGACGCCGATCCTTCGATTGAGATCACGGGCAAGCCCGGCAGTGTTAAAGATACGGTGACATGGCTAAGAGACAACCCTGCGCCGGACCTTGGATTTTTCGACATTCAGCTCTCCGACGATATTTCATTCAGGATCTTTGATCAAAGTGAAATCAATTTTCCTGTCGTATTCGTGACAGCTTATGATGATTATCTTCTAAAGGCATTCGAATATAATTCCGTGCATTATATACTGAAGCCCGTTAACGCTGAAAAGATCAGACAGGCGCTTCAGAAAGTCAAAAAACTTGAAAAACACTTCATCTATTCCGGGTTAAAGAATATTCTGGAAGGAAGCCGGCAGGGGGAAGGATATAAATCAAGGCTGGTTGTCAGGAAAGGGATTGATTATGCACCGATTGATATTCAGGATATCGCTTATATTTTTTCACAGCATAAGATCAGTTTCGTCCGGAATAAAGAGAAGGCTATATACATCCTTGATCAAACCCTGACTGACCTGGAATTGGAACTTGACCCGGCTTTGTTTTTCCGGGCAAACAGGCAATACATTATCCATATTGATGCCATTGCCCTGTTCCGGTCTGTTGAAAATGGCAAGATTAAGCTCGAATTGAATCCATCTCCAGGCGAAGATGTAATTGTAAGCAAAGAGAATGCAGTTGCCTTCAGGAAATGGATCACGAAATAAGGATGATCAATTGATGTTGCTATTTTCTATCGGCCCGGAAATGTAATTTTGCCGTTTTAATATATGCAGTTCCCGGCAGATTAAAATCTTTTATTCAATTGCACATAAAGCCGATTGTATTGGTTCAGTTTTTCAAATGTTCCTTCAAAATATGCGCTGAATGAAAGTTTTGACGCAATTTTCCACGTAAGGCTGACTTCGCCAACATTTTGAGGCAGCACAGATTCAGTATTGTAAAAACGATAATCGATATAGCTGTAATTCATTCCGCCGAATAATTTTCCCGGAACTATATCCCGTGATAAGTTCAGCCGGTAAATGTTGCCTGACAAATTGCTTGTCTGCATTAACATTACTGAAACAGTCGCTGTAACTCCCAGCCCCGGCAATTGGGAATAGGTCAGATATGTATTGATGTTCCTTGTCGGCCGGATATCATTTAATTGTAAGTGGTAACCCAGGGTTGTCCCCATGGAAAGTTTGTTGGAAGGCCGAAAATTCGCCTGGATAAAAAATCCCTGCCGTGTACCGGATTGAAGCAGCCTGTCTACGAGGCTCTTATAAGTTTCATAATAGATGATATTTTGCCTTGCACTGTAGGAAACTGAGAATGATATTTTTCTCGACAATCTATACCTGATTGAGGAATATATATTAGCAACCCTTGGCCCATTATCAATAAGGTAAGTGCTGTCGCTCAAGATACTTGTATCCTGCCTGACCAGTGTTTTTTTGTACATTTCAAACTCGATCGATCCATAAAAACTCAAATTGGGAATAACCTGGTTCGAATGCTGGAAATAAATAAATCTGCGGTCGGTTTTCCCCCTGTTGGTTTGCTGGATAAAAGCCAGTGTACTAAGGACAGGTCCGTTTTTCGATGAAAACCCGTGATTGGTATATCCCCCGAATTGAAGCAGATTAAAATTAAACCCGTAATCCCGGTAATCAGGACGGGCGCCTGCGAGTAAACCCAGGGTAAAGAGCCCGAGCTTCATCTTAAACTGAAGCCCGTCGACCGCACCCATATTGGAAATCATTGGATTTATCTTTCGGCCTAACAATAAATTGCAATTTTTATTAATCTCATAATTCAGTGCCAGGTTGTAGATCTTTAAACCATTAAAGATGTTACCGGCCACCTCGTCCCAATGATTGTTTTTGTGGTTGAATGAAATATAACTCTCGGCACTGAACTTTGAATTGGCAATATTTTTTACGGTTAAGGATAAATTATAACGCATTCTCAGCGAATTACCTGCTGCCAGATTCGAGAACATGGAATGTGAAGCAATGGAGATATAGCCGCTGATAACCTGTTTTTTTGGAACTTGTTCAATTTGTTCAACCTGGTTAGTATCGATTTCCTGAATAGCTGGTTTTATATCAGATTGTCTTACAGTATCTGCTTTTACACGCTCGTGGATTTCTTTTTGCCTGCACATGACCTTATCCTGCACATTTAATTTAATTTCTGATATCGGCACACATGCACAAGATATGGTTGATTGGAATTTAACTATCAAAACCGGAAAAAGCTTATCATTCTGCAAAATAAAAAGCGTATCACCGATTTTGATATTTTCCGTTGACGCGAATTTGACATATACATTTTGCGATGTAATGAATGAAACAGTCCCCTCGGCAGGCTGGTTAAGAATTTGACCTTTCAGGCTTAATCCTGACAGTACAAAAAAAATCATAAGCCATAAGTGTCTCATGTTTCAACGATCAGTTCAGTTTTAGAGTCCTTAAGTTCATCATTCTTCCGCCAGCAACTCCGGTTTGATGACATTCATAACAGGATATGCTGTTATAAGCGTAGTCCAGAACTTCGCTGTGGTGATCATCCGTATCCGTTTGATTGTGCTCATGTCAATTAATGCACGTAAATACGGAATAGTTACCCGAATTGGTATGGCATTCAAAACAGGCTGTCCATTGTCCATTGTGCATCCCGGAATATATTGGGAAATATTGCCCATCGTGATTAAAAGTTGAGGGCACCCATAAGTTCTGACCATGACATGTTTCGCAATCTGTCGGGAACTGGGCAGATGCATGTTGGGGATTGTTTGTCTGGTTATAGTCTGATAAATGACATCCCTCACAGGTATTCGGCGTATTGTTGTATTCTCCGTTATGGCAGTCGGTACAATTATTTGCTATGACAAGGTGAGCCCCTTCGAGGGAATAATAATTATTGTGAATATTAAAAGAGGCAGGTTTCCAGCCTGGATCAGGAGTGTGACAATCAGAACAGGAGGTTGAGATTCCGATAGCATTGTGATTTGGATTCGATGTCTGACTATAATTGGAAATATGGCAGGCTTCGCAAGTGTTGACTGTATTTGTGTAATCCCCATTATGACAGGCGGTACAGTTGTCAGCAATTGTTGCATGAGAACCGGTCAGCGGGTAATAATTTCCATGGGTCGGGAACGATGCCGGGGTCCATCCAGGGTCTGTAGTATGGCAATCATTGCAGGTGACCGAAATACCCGTATTGGAATGATTTGGATTAGAGGACTGATTGTAATTAGAGATATAACATCTATCGCATGAATTGGAAGTATTATTATAATTTCCGTTATGACAGGCTGCACAGTCGTTGGCAATGCTTGAATGCGCACCGATAAAAGAATAAATGTTGTCATGAATTGGAAAAACTGCAGGGGTCCATCCAGGTTCCGTGGAGTGGCAATCATTGCATGTAACTGCAATACCTGTGCTGGTATGATCAGGATTCGAGGTTTGATTATAATTTGAGATATGGCATCCGTCGCATGAATTGGGGGTAGAGTTATAATCACCATTATGACAGCCCGAGCAATCATTGGCTACCGTCGTATGCCCTCCGGTCAAAGGATAATAATTATCATGTATCTGGAATGAGGCCGGTTTCCATCCGGGATCAGTGGTATGACAGGTCTCACAAGTATTTTCGTTTCCAGCAGCAGCATGATTGGGATTTGCTGATTGATTATAATTGCTCGTGTGGCAATCCGAGCATACGGTTGAAGTGCCCGGATAACCATTGGTATGACAGCTTTTGCAATCTGTAGTTGTATGGGCGCCTGTCAATGCAAAAAGTGTTGTATTATGGTCAAACCCGGCATCTGCACTCCCTGTGGGATGACATGAGTAACAAAACTCGCTATCAAATAAATAACCCCCAATCCCATCATGCTCGTTATTCATTTCCTGTTGATTGTGGGCATGGCAATCTGTACAGCTAAAACTGGAATAGTCCCCTAAATTCGAATGACAATCCGTGCAATTGTCCCATTCCTGATTATGTTTTCCTGAATAGATGGGAAACATACTATCATGAGCCTTGAACTGCGCCGGTTTCCAGCCGGGATTCGTTGAGTGGCAATCGTCACAGCTGAGCGGGAAATCAATTGAAATATGATTTGGATTTGAGGTTGAATTATAATCATCCTGGTGACATGATACGCATTCATTGGAAATGTTGGTATAATCACCGCTGGTATGACATTGTTCGCAATTCACATTATCGTGGCCCCCGGTCAGGGGGAAAAAAGTATGGACAAAATTTGCATCCGTCCAGGATGTACTGTTCATCAGATGACAATCCGTGCAATTGGTGGAATATCCTCCAAGTACATGATTTGGTTGTGTCGCAGATATGTAATCCTCCTGGTGGCAATCAATACATTCAACACCAAGCGGATCAAACTGAAGCATTGATTCTGATATATGGCATTGTGAGCAGTCAGCTGTCAGATGAGGTCCAATCAGTGGGAACCGGCTACGCTGATGGATTTCTGTAATATTTTCGACAATCCAGGATTTTGCAGTATGACACCGGGCACAATCAGGACCTACCGTTTGATTGTGCATATCGGTATGACAGTTGACACAAGCGGTATTTGCATCGGAAAATATTAAGGTCGGATGACATAATTTGCAATTCACCTCGGTATGCTGCCCCTCAAGAGGTAATTGTGTAGTATTATGATCAAATGAGTATAAGTTTTTATCAATCTCCCAACCCTTGGGGCTGTGACAAACATCGCAACTGATTTTAAAATCCTTTCCATGCGGGGAAGGTTTTAACAATGCCAGGGAAACCGTTATGAATGCGAGGAATATTATAAATGGCAATTTTCGCATTTGAATTCCTGAATTTTATAAAGGATATATGTTTTCTGCCCGTCAGAAATTTCTTTGTGACATTTCTCGCAAGAAACTTTTTCATGTTCCCCGTCCAGTTTGAAGGCGGTTGAATCATGATTAAAATCCCCAATGATCCAGCTGAAAGGCGTATGGCAGCGTAAACAAACCGAAGGATCATTTGGATCGAATTGCTTAAGATGAATGTCATCATGACAATTAATACAACCGGGTGACAGCCCGGTAAATTTCTGTTGCGCCTGACCATCATTATTTTCCCTGAAATGGCATGACCGGCATGTTTGCGATTGATGAGCGCCCTCAAGGGCAAATCGAGTTTTTGAATGATCAAAACTAACTGAACTCCATTCTGCCTCATTATGACAGATCCGGCAATTGGATTCAGGATAATATTTTTTATCTATGTATGAATCGTGGATATTATCATGGCAATCACTGCAGCGTAAACCTATTTCCTGGAAACTCCATTTTTCCTTTTTTTTATGACATGCGATACATGGGGTCGCCAGATGTCCTCCCTGTAAAACATAATTTCCTGCATTGTGCCGCTCAACAGTAAATGACGAATATTCAAATCCGGAAGTATTATGACAATCTGCGCAGTCAATACTGATTCCCTTCCTGGCAAATTGATTTTCATGATAATCCGGATGACAATCTGAACAATGCTGGTGTTTTACCGGATCGGTGATATTTGATTTATGGCAGGATTTACAGGTCAGATCCCTATGCTTATCCTCAAGCATAAAGCCTGTTTTGGAATGATCGAAATTACTAATCTCCCTGACAGAAAGAAATGATTGTACCGTATGGCACTCGCTGCAATTTTGTCCAAACTGGTTCCGATGCGGGTCGGTATGGCAGTTTACGCAACTCTTATATGCAATACCTGTAAAAGCCTGATATTCCTTCCCATCCCTGTTGGTGATCTTATGGCATTTCACACATTCAACATCTGCATGTTTTCCTTCCAGGTGAAATTTTGCTGTGGAGTGATTGAATTTCGGGGCCGGGCGGAAAGCTTGATCATTATGACAATTTAAACACGAGGATGAAAGGCTTTTCTGGTGATAATCGGCGTGACAAGACAAACAGGTAGCGTTTAATCCGAGGTAAGTATCCTGTTTATCTTGGATCGTTTCGGTAGTAATAAATTCCGGTTTATGACAATCCTCGCAAACCCGGTCAGCATGCGCACCCGTGAGCGGATAGCCGGTCAGTTTATGGTCAAATGTTGCCGTGTTAAACCGGATCATTTCAAAATTCAGGCCATGGTGGTCAGAATGACAGGTTATGCATTCCTTCCCCGAAATTTCTTTCGAAGAATGGTATCCTGATTTCCGGTCAATCAGCGATTTTAAATCACTATGGCAGGCCAGACATTTTTCATTAGCTACTTTTGCTCCCAAAGTGTGGCATTGAGTGCAATTGGACAGACCTTCCAGGTGAGTATGGGCATGGGCCAATGGTCCCGGAGACAATTGTGCCACAACGCTGAAGCTGATCAAATACACGAATCCGCTGAAAAATAAAAAAATTGCAGCTTTCATAGTCTCAAAAAATCAACTTTTGCCGTCAATCCTTATTTATGCTTCAATATGGCCTCTCCGAATTTTTTCGTAACCTCGATACCGGATTTTGTCAAAAATTCTGTCGGCAACTCCCCTCCTGCAAATATATATACCAGGTCGTTTTTAATCGTAACCAGGTTTCCATCACTTTTAGAAGAGGCAAGGATTATTTCATTTTCCCCGATTTCCACCAGGTTTGTATTAAACCGTAGGTCGACACGACCATCGGCTACAACCTGAGAGATCTTTTCTTTATTCTTCGGTTTGATCCGCCCGAACGCCTCACCCCGGTAGGATAGAATTACTTTGTTCCTTTCGGACAATGAAAGTGCGGCTTCGATTGCAGAGTCGCCGCCCCCGACAATGATGATATCTTTTCCTTCGATCAACTCAGGTTCAAGGAGCCTGTAGGCAACTTTTTCCCTGCCTTCCCCGGGTATGTTTAATTTTCGGGGACTGCCCCTGCGGCCGATCGCCAGAATAACATATTTCGCAGTATAATGATTTCCATCCAGTGTTTGAATCCTGAAATGCCCGTTTTCAGCGATGATCCCTTCAACCTTCGAGTTCTCCTGTATTGAGATTTTGTTTTTCCCCAAAACCTCCTCCCACAATTGAAGAAGCTCTGATTTGCTGGTCTCCGAAAGTTTAACTTTCCCGTACAAAGGCAGATCCATCGCGGAGGTCATTACGATCTTGGATCTTGGAAATGTAAAAACAGTTCCCCCCAAGGTATCCTGTTCAAGGATCAAAGTCCTTAGCTGAAACTTTTTTGCCATCAGCGAAGCGCCGATCCCTGCAGGCCCGGCCCCAACCACAATTAAATCAAACTGGGCCTGATGTGGCTTCTTGCCCGATTTCAATATGTTTTCTACTGCCTGCTTTCCCTGTTCCAGCGCATTCCTTATTAATCCCATTCCTCCAAGTTCCCCGGCGATATATATCCCCGGCACATTGGTTTCAAAGTCAGGCTTTACATGGGGAAGGTCAATACCCCGTCTTTCAGTTCCGATACAAAGAGATATAGCATGTGTGGGGCATGCATGAAAACAAGCACCATGTCCGATGCATTGCGAAGCATTTATTGTTGTTGCCTTCCCATTCCGGATCCCCAAAATATCTTTTTCCGGGCATGCGGCTATACAGGCTCCTGTATTTATACACCTCTTCTCATCTACAACCGGGTGAAGTGAAATGGGTTCATAGAGCCCCTCCGATTTTGCTTTTACGATCTTCGATTCGACCCGTTTGGAATTTCTGTTTTGAATTCTCAGGTATATGACTACTACGGCAATGCAAAAGAGGAGGGCCACAGTATAGACTAAAATATTTTCAAGGAGCAATTCCATGATTAAAAGATCCACTGGTATCCAAAAACAATTGTAACAATTACATGAATAACCATAATGACCAGCATGACGAGTGCAAAAGGAAGATGGGCCACATGCCAGTATTTGAATAAATTCTGCATCGATTCCAGTCTTTCAATTTTCCTGTTCAGAGTTATATCCTGCTTAATAACTCGAATCAGGTTCTTATATTCTTTCCCTGGGATATTATTCTTTTTAAGAACTAATCTTATCTTTTGAATTGTCTTTCTGTCATTGAAATAATTCCTGAACCAGCTTAGAACCATGTTTTTCCGATAAATATCAATTTTTTTCCTGGTCGATTCCGTGATAACATTTATGCTTGCTTCATCTAGTTTATGCGATTCGTTTAATATATCACTGATATTCATTTTCAAGGCCCGGACTTCATTTAAACTTAATTCCTTCCCTTCAATGCTCCTTGGGATCTGAATATAAATGAACCTGCCTGCAATTCCGCTTAAGAATACCGCAACCATGCTCCAGAAACTTATGGCTACCAGCCCGCCGAATTTAAACGAAGTATGAAATAACACCAGGACAGGCCCCATGGTACAGAGGAAAATATGAAATTCAAGCCAGTGTTTCAGTATGCCCACTTGTGAGAATGAGCGAATCCTCTTTCTGGTGCTGTAGACTGCAACGCCTATTACCATAAACAGCGACCCGATAATTCCATAGCCATGCCCCCAGATCCCGCTGGGCTTGAGTATGGCATAATCAGCATGGTAAAATCTTTCTTCAAGCGCTGCGGAATAGAACGAAAGCCCATAATAAACCGGGACTATGCATGCCAGCAGGACAATAAGGATATAAATAAATATATAAAATCTATGAGGAACAGACATCCGGTTTTCTAAAAATTAATTCTAACTTTAAAAAATTAATTTTTTAGCGATATAAAAAACAGTAACACAAAATCTGTTTTATTTTCAGAAGCATTAAAAATGCCCGTTGGTCACAGAAAATTAAAAAGTTGTATCATGAAATCCAATCAAAGAAAACAATATGTAAAGATACAATTCAAGATAATCTTGCTTATATGCAAGATCATTTTTGTAATGGTTTCGTGTCATTCCGGCAATAGTATAAAAATATCAAATCTTGCCCCCGATGCGCATCAGGTTACCGCCAAAGAAGTACTCCAGACGAACAGTTATACCTATGTTCACGTAACTGCCGATAACCGGGATTACTGGATTGCGATCATCAAGTCGGAGGTTGAAACGGGAAAGACCTACTACTGGTCCGAGGGAGTAGCCATGAAAGATTTTCCGAGCAAGGAATTGAACAGAACATTCCCAAGTATTTATTTAGTCCAGGATTTTACCGACCAGCCAATAACCCTGGAAAACCTGCCTACAACTCCCTCAGGAACCAGCAGTCAAAAAACACCTGAAAAGACCGGCATTTCAATTGCGCCGCCCGAAGGAGGTTCTACGATTGCAGAGTTATATTCACTCAAGGATTTATTCAATGGAAAAAAGGTCAGGGTGAGGGGAGAGGTGGTAAAATTTGCCGGTGAAATTATGGACCGGAATTGGGTACACATCCAGGATGGTACCAGGAGCGGAGATCAATATGACCTGGCAATCACAACACAGGATATTGTAAAGGCCGGGGACATCGTAGTCTTCGAAGGAACCATAACGTTAAACAGGGACTTTGGTGCCGGGTATTTTTATGAAATGATTATGGAAGATGCCAGCTTGTTATCTGAATAAAATAATTTTCAAAATAGTTACGGAGAGTTAACGCAGAGAAAGCACAGAGTTGCACTGAGGTTGACTTGTAAACCAGTGAACCAGTGTATCAGTGAACGGTGAACCAGTGAACAGTGAATCAGTGAATCAGTGAACAGTGAATCAGCGAACAGTGAATCAGTGAACAGTGGACCAGTCTTCTACAAGTCAGCTTCAGTGCAACTCCGGGTAACTTATAAGAGCTCTTTGATATAGATGTTCCGGAACTGCACCAGCGCTGGCGGGCTCACCCAAACGCCGTTTCTTTTATCTCCGTGATGCTGAAGCCCGATAGGCCCCTCGAGAGGCAGGTTGGGAAGATATGCGTTTTCAATAACTACTTTCCCGTTCACCTCGACAGTCAGAAAGTCCTTCTGCAGGGTGATCTTAAAAGTATTCCATTCACCGATATTCTTATCGGCATTTGTTTTCGGAGTAACGGCTGCGCGGACGGCCGGGGGCATGTTTTCATCCATTCTGTATCCATATACTTCTCCACAGCCAACCGGCCAGCACCAGATATTCGCCTGAAGGTTGCCGGTACCCCTCATCATGATGCCTGAATCGGAATCCGGAACCTTGATCCTGATTTCCTTACCGTTGTTATCTCTTTTATGAAGCCCTGATGGGAGGATGAAAGGCACATTCGGATTTTCCCATGGGGTTTCCTTGATCCGGAAATCGACATATAAAATGAAATCCTTATATTTTTTCTCGCTCCATACACTCTTGTCGCCCTTCGACTCACTTTCAGCATCATAATCGATGACACCGTTCAGGATCTTCCAGTGGCCATTGTCCCCTTCGGGAAGTTTCCACCCTGTGAAGTCCTTGCCGTTAAATAGAGATACAAAGCCTTCTGGTACATTTTGTGCCCTCAGCACAAGGGCGAATGCAACCAATGCCGACGATAAAATGATTTTCTTCATGCGTTGAATATTTTGATTATTTATAAATCTAAAAAGTTCCTCATTATTAATTCCAGAAATCCGGGGGATTAAATTAATTCTTTTATCAGCAACTTTCCAGAAATGTAAAGGAATCTTCATATTCCCGGTTCATGATAAAACCGGAATGGCATCCCGAAAAAACAGGGGAAAGATATTTATTTGGCTGATGGTGGCTAAATTCGGGCAACAAACCATTTGAACACGAAAATTTTTTATGGAAAATCTAAAGCGTCGTGAAGCCTGGCTCATTACCGGCAGTCAGCACCTCTATGGAAGGGAAACTCTGGAGCGGGTGGATGAAGACTCGAAGAAGATCGCTCAAGCCCTTGACAGGTCGCCCATAATTCAGGTGAAAATAGTTTTCAAGACGGTCCTTACCACCGCAGATGATATCACGCGCATGTGTCGCGATGCAAATGCATCGGAAAATTGTATCGGGATCATTGCCTGGATGCATACTTTCTCGCCGGCGAAAATGTGGATAACGGGATTATTGTCGCTGAGGAAGCCCATGCTTCATTTGCATACACAGTTTAACCGTGATATTCCGTGGGGAAAAATCGACATGGATTTCATGAACCTGAATCAATCGGCCCATGGCGACAGGGAATTCGGATTTATCAGTTCGCGGTTGCGGATTAACCGGAAAGTGGTAGTAGGCCACTGGCAGGATAAGGAAGTCCTCGGTAAAATTTCAACATGGGCAAGTGCGGCCTGTGCGTGGAATGACTGGCAGGTGTTGAAAGTGGCGCGGTTCGGAGATAACATGCGGGATGTAGCGGTTACGGAGGGAGATAAGGTGGCGGCCCAGTCCAGGTTTGGGTTTTCCGTACAAGGCTTTGGAGTGGGGGACCTTGCCAGGTATGTCAATGATGTTTCGGGAAAAGAAGTATTGCGACTGTTGGATGTATATAAATCTCAATACCGGTTCAGACCAGGAATATTAAAAGATCAGGCCGTGACAAAATCGCTGAAGGAAGCAGCAAAGATCGAGATTGGTATGAGGCGTTTCCTTGAAGAAGGAGGATTCAAGGCTTTTACCACGACCTTCGAGGACCTGCACGGACTTCACCAGCTTCCCGGGCTCGCAATACAACGCCTTATGGCCGATGGTTTTGGATACGGGGCCGAAGGAGACTGGAAAACTGCGGCCCTGGTCAGGGCGGTGAAGGTAATGGGATCAGGGCTTAAGGGAGGAACTTCCTTCATGGAAGATTATACCTACCATCTCGATCCCAAAAACATGACGGTACTGGGAGCGCATATGCTTGAAGTCTGCCCTTCCATTGCAACATCGAAACCTTCGCTTGAAGTGCATCCTTTATCCATCGGCGGGAAGGGCGATCCTGCCAGATTGGTTTTTAAAACTGCGCCGGGGCCGGGACTTAATGCATCCCTGATTGATCTTGGAAACCGGTTCCGGCTTATCGTAAACATGATTAAAGCAGTTACGGTGCCTGAAATGCCCAAGCTTCCCGTGGCCAGGGTGCTTTGGAAACCCTTGCCCGACCTGAAAACGGCAGCCTCTGCATGGATCCTTGCCGGCGGGGCGCATCATACCGTATTCACTAAGGCGGTCAGCCCGGAATATCTTGAAGATTTTACAGAAATGGCAGGTATCGAGTATCTTTTGATTGATCAGAACACAGATGTCAATGAATTCAAAAAGGAAATGAAGCTCAATGAAGTTTATTATTTATTAGCAGGAAGCTTAAAGCTGTAAAATTCCATTCCCTAACCTCCAGATTCCAAGCGGAAAATATTCTTGCGGCGAATTGTGCCCTTACAAGTTCCCATAGATAATTGTGTTTCGAAAAGATCCCGACGAACAAGACCCTGAATACATCCCGGCCGGTTTTCTGATATGCTTTTCATGGGTATGTTCAGACCTCAATGGTTAAAAATAATAGAAAGATATTTTTTGTTTTCTGCAAAAAATCCGTAATTTGGACTGCCTGAGATCGGGTAGGGAATAAATACAGAATCAGACAAGTACAATTTTTTTCATGAAGAATTTTTTAAGTATCGGCTTCCTGTTATTGATCCTGCTGTATAATGCCGGTTACTATGCCTTCTATCTCACCGTCAATGAACAGCATGAGAATTTATGGGAGGCGCGAGTAGAAAATAACCGGCTCGATCCAGGCATGATCCAGACCAGGTCAATACCGATCACTTTTGCATACCAGGCCGATCAGGAGAAATTCCAGCCGGTACTTGAAGTTTTTGAAATGGATGGGAAGGTATACAGGGTCCTTCAACAGAGGTATGCAAAGGATACATTGCATATCGTATTTGTGAACGACCAGACCGACAAGCATTTAAAAAATTCACTCCGCGATTGGGTAAGTACCCTTACTCAGAAGCCCACATCGAGCAAAAGCAGCAGTGTGTGGGAAGGATTCGAAAAGAATTACATCACGCGCCAGCTTGAATTCACCTTCATCGAAAAACCAGATATAGTTCAGGTATACAGGACATTTATCAGTTTTGAGTTTATTCAACCTTATCTCGAAACGTCAACTCCTCCTCCAAAGGCTTAATCCCACCTCCGCTGTTTTTTTAATTGAGCCTTTAATTTCCATTTTTTTATTTCTTATGCATGATAGTGTCTGCCACGAGAAAATTAAAACGTGGTCCAATTTACTGAGCATACTTCTAATAGGTCTTATGACCTTCGGCTGCCGGCCGGAAAATGCGAGTAATCAGAAGTCCGGCGATCCGAACAAGGCATTGAAGTCATACATTCCGGAAGACGGGGGGATTTATTTTAATGATATCACCCTCCCTGCGGGAATTGATTTCAGGCATTCGTACGGGGACGATCATTTAAATAACCTCGTTGAATCGGATGGGGGCGGGGCTGCATTTCTTGATTACGATCAGGACGGGTTTATCGATCTTTTCATGACGACGGGCATTAATGATAAGCGGGTCAGCAAGGACCATGCCCCGGATGGAAAGCTGATGAACCGGCTTTTCCGGAACCTGGGAGACGGGTCATTCAGCGATGTTACCCGGGCTGCCAAGTTGAATACGCAGGGTTACGCTATGGGTGTGGCCGTTGGGGATTATGACAACGACAGTTACCCGGATATCTACATCTGCAATTTCGGCATAAATACTCTGTACCATAATAACGGGAACGGAACTTTTTCGGATGAAACCAAAACATCGGGAACCGGCGGGAATGAACTATCCATTGCGGCAGTCTGGTTTGATTATGATAACGACGGTTTGCTTGACCTTTATGTGGGCAATTACATCGACTTCGATGTCGACTATGCACTTTACTATGCACCGGATGGATTTCCCGGTCCGTTGGCATATAACGGACAGGCCGATCGGCTTTATCATAACCTGGGCAAGGGGCAGTTTAAAGATGTGACGGAAGCGATGGGTGTTTACCAGCCCCTGGGTCGTGCCATGGGAGTCGCTGCGGTCGATTATGATGCAGATGGATTCACGGATATTTATATTTCAAATGACCACATGGTCAATTACCTCTACCATAACGAAGGCGGTAAAGGATTCAAAGATGTTGCTGTGATGGCCGGCGTAGCAGCCAACGCAATGGGTGATGCAACCACCAGCATGGCTGTAGATTTCGGAGATTTTAACGGAGATGGATTACAGGACATTTTCGTTTCCGATGACAATTATTGTTCCCTTTATAAAAATGATGGTACAGGAACATTCCGCGATTTTGCCAACATATCCGGAATTGCTCAGGCAAGCGGCCAGCATGTCGGCTGGGCGTCCTCATTCTTCGATTATGACAACGATGGTGACGAAGATCTTTTCAAGGTAAATGGTGAGTTGCATCATGAATTCGGCGAAGAAGATCAGTTATTTGAAAATGACGGGACCGGGAATTTTAAGGATGTCTCGGTCCAACATGGCGAATACTTTCAGAAAGAATATGTCGGACGCGGAGCCTGTTTCGGGGATTATGACAATGACGGTGATATAGATGCCTATATCGCCAACCTGAACTCGCCGGGGATCCTGATCAGGAACGACGGGGGAAACCGGAATAACTGGTTAATAATCGAACTTGAAGGGAGCCGGAGCAACCGTGATGGCGTTGGGACAAAAGTAAAAGTATCTGCTTCCGGTAAAGACCGGTATGCCGTGAAAGAGAGTGCGAGCGGTTACCTTTCGCAGAATGATCACCGGCTTCATTTCGGATTAGGGAATTCGGAAATAATCGAACGGATCGAAGTGAAATGGCCTTCAGGCGAATTGCAGGTTCTGGAGAATGTTGCGGTTAACCGGATTCTGAAAATAAAAGAATCATGAAAATCAATAATATGCGCAGATCGCCAAGCATAAAATCATTAAGGATTCTATTGATTATCATACTCACCGGGTTTATTCTTACCAATTGCGGGGAAAACCCAATAAAGCGAATGATCATTTTCACACAGATCAGCCCGGATGAAATCTCATTTGATTCTCTGACAGGTGGAAATTGGCGTTACCCCGGAAAATCAAGGATCGTGGCAGTGGATCGTGCGAATCCCGGAAAAATTTATAAAATTCTGACTGATGATTTTTATTCCGCCCGGGCACCGGAGATGTCATTCGATGGCACAAGAATGCTTTTTTCCGGCCGGAGGAGTGAAGACAGTCCATGGCAGATCTATGAATTAACACTCTGGAAAAACAAAATCAGGCAGGTTATCAGTAAAACCGAGAATTGTACCGATCCTGCATACCTGCCTGATGATAGAATTGTTTTCAGCTCTATGCCTGCGGATGAAGATTCGCTATCGGGCCATGTTTTATACACTTGTGGATTAGATGGATGTTGTTTGCAACGCATCACCTTTCATCCCCATTCAGAATTTGCGCCAGCCATGCTGGAGGACGGACGCCTTGTGGTCACATCCTGGCAGATCTATCCTGCAACAGGCTCACCTATGTATTTATCCTACAGGCCGGACGGTACAAAAGAAGAATTGTATTACAGGAGCATACATACTGGCTGGCTTCCAGGCAAAATCAGGGAAACCGGGGATGGACAGATTGTATTCGTGGAAACTGAAAATTCTTCTATGAAAAACGGGAAGCTTGTCTCCCTTTACCGGGGAAGGCCTTTAAGTTCAAGAAAGGAATTATCCGGGAACATAGAAGGGAGTTTTTATTCCATCTTTCCAGGCCCTGATGGAAAATACATTGTTTCCTACTCTCCCCCCGGCGAAAATCTTTTTGGGATTTATGAATTTGATCCAAACCGGGGGAAATTAGACCAGAAGATATTTGAGGACCCGGTATTTTATTCCATTGATCCTGTCATTGCAATCCCAAGACAGATGCCCAGAAACCTTCCCTCGGAGGTCATCGGGGAAAAAACAACAGGACTTTTAATGTGTATGAATTCGGATCTTTCCGATACTCCGGCCGCGAATGATGAAAAAGCCAGGTTTATACGGGTAACGGGAATGAATGGAATTATTTCTGAAATCCCTGTGGAAAAAGACGGATCGTTTTATGTCGAACTGACCGCGGATTCTCCCATCAGGCTTATGACCCTGAATGCTGATGGCGAGATATTGGGAGGCCCCTGTTCATGGATCTATATGCGGCCCAATGAAAGGAGAGGCTGTATCGGTTGTCATGAAGACCCCGAACTTGCCCCTGTGAACATCGTGGCCGATGCCATAAAAAAAATGCCGGTTGAGGTGGTTATCCCTGCATCACGACATGCCGGGGAAGGGAGCAAAGGTCATTCGCAAATTGATGAATGAACATGACAAAATTTAAGAAAATAGTGATCCCAGGGATAATCCTGACCACCATGCTGACAGCATTTTTTGCGCTCGATTGGTGGGGAAGACGACATGCAGAATACATGACCGGCGGGGTAGCACATCCGTCGAATTGCGTATCCTGTCATGTATATCCTCAGCAAACCGGGATTTTGTCAGACCTTTTGAACGAAGAATACCTGTCTCCTCTAAAGGTAGCAGTGACGCCTGATGGTCAAAAACTGATTGTGACTTCACAGGAAGGAAACGAACTGATCATTATTGATGCCGGCATTCAAAAAGTGATTGCCAGAATCCAGGTTGGCATTAGACCTCATACGGCTATAACCGATGGGAAGACTGTATTCGTAAGCAACCAGTGGTCCAATAATGTTTCAGTCGTTGACCTGGAGGCTTTGAAAATTATTAAGACAATACAGGTAGGCGGGGGCCCTGCCGGTCTGGATATTACGAGGGACGGCAAAACACTTTATGTGGCAAATACATATACCAATGATTTTTCGGTAGTGGATATTGAAACAGGGATTGAGCGAAAAAGGCTCAGGGCCGGGAACCAGCCGGTCGGGGTGAAAATCAGCCCGGATGGCGCAAAAGCATATATAAGTAATCGTCGTACAAACCTGACAACATTCCGTTCTCCAATTGAAACGGAGGTTTCTATTGCCGACATTGAATTTGAAAGGATCATCGAAAGAAAAATCATCGTTAATGCGCATTTGTTTGAAAATATTACATTCACCCCCGAGGGAGACCTGGCCCTGGTTACATTAATAAAGGCAAAAAATCTTGTACCGGCAGCCCAGCTTGAAAATGGATGGATGATGAACCACGGTTTTGGCGTCATTGAAACCGGTGGCCAGGGAAGAATCGCTCAATTCCTGCTTGACGAACCTGAATCTTACTACCCTGATCCCTATGACATCAAGGTTACGCCTGACGGGTCACGGGCGTTTATCAGCAGCGCAGGTGTGGATATCATTTCCGTGATAAGCCTGGATTCAATCAGAAAACTTTTAACCCATGCGACACCGGAAATGATCGCAAACTATGAACATAATCTTGGCCTGAGCAGTAACTATGTTATCAAAAGGATCCCCGTAGGACAAAATCCGAAAGGGATGGATTTGTCACCGGATGGAAAACGTTTATATGTTGCGGAAAGATTTGCCGACCGGATTTCCGTTATTGACGCTGAAAAATTGATTGTCATCGGTTCCATTGATCTCGGCGGTCCCGGGAGGATAACCATGATACGCCGTGGTCAACGTTTATTTTTTAATGCGGGGCGTACATTTCAAAACCAATACAGTTGTTCATCCTGTCATCCGGACGGGGGTGATGACGGACTTACCTACGATATGGCAGCCGGTGGCATGGCCAGAAATATGACCAATACGCAAACCCTCAGAGGGATTGCAGGATCGTCTCCTTTCAAGTGGAACGGCAAGAATGTGAGCGTCTATATGCAATGTGGTATGAGGTTTTCGAAGTTCGTAACAAGAACTGAGGCTTTTGATCCTGAAAACCTTGATGCACTCGTAGCTTTTATATTCCGGAACCTGACCAGCCCTCCAAATCCGTATAAGGATCCTGCGGGCAAACTCACACCAGCCCAGGAAAGGGGGAAGTTAGTATTTGAGCGGACACGGACCAATGATGGACGGGTAATACCTCCGAAAGGACAATGTGTCACCTGCCACACCGGCCCGAGATTTACCAATCGTCAGCTCGAAGAGGTGGGATCATTATCGGATACGGACAGCCCCATGTTATTCGATACGCCGGAACTTAATTATATCTATGAATCGCCACCCTATTTACATGATGGGCGGGCAAATTCGCTTGAAGAAATATGGACTGTATACGGAGGCGAAGATAAACATGGATATATCAATGATCTGACTAAAATGCAGCTCAACGACATGATAGAATATCTAAAATCACTCGGAGATCCGGTAGACGCTGAAAGAGCAGAAAATAAACCCTAAAAAACTGAATATGAAAAGAGTTTTACAGATAAAAGCTTTCAGAAATTCCATCATTGCCATAGGCATTTTTGGAATGATTTTATTGGGTTTCAGCAAGGCTGATAAGAATTCTTCTTTATACAGACATGGACCCGATAACCCCGGCCCCAACCAAACAGGTCTGGGAGTGGGTATCACACCCAGGGAAGACCTGAAACCGATGCCGGTTTATAATCATTGGCAGAATTATACGACCAAAGAAGGCCTGCCAGGGAATAAGGTGAAT
>DATDPY010000432.1:0-9417 GCA_035292565.1 Cyclobacteriaceae bacterium
ACTATGCTGCCGAAGAAGGAACGGGAACGGCAACCTCAGGATGGACAAGCGGGGCAACGGCGAATAACGTCCGGTTCATCCGCCTGGGTCATGTGCTGTTATGGAGAGCCGAAGTAGCTGTTGAAGAAAACGACCTGGCCACCGCACTGAACCTGGTTAACCAATTACGAAACAGGGCAAAGAACGGATGCTGGGTACAGGAAGGCGGCGACCGTGATGATGGATCGCATGCCGATAATGCGGCAAATTACGACATCGAGCCCTATACCTCATTTCCCGATCAGACCTATGCGCGAAAAGCCGTTCGTTTCGAAATGCGTCTTGAATTCGGCATGGAAGGGAGCCGGTTCTTCGACCTCGTGCGCTGGGGGGTTGCCGCCCAGGTGATCAATGCCTATATTGCCAAGGAACAGGTTCTCCAGGAGTACCTGGCAGGGTCATCATTTGTGGCAGGGAAAAATGAATTTTACCCGATACCGCAAACCCAGATCGACGTGCTTGGTTCGGATGTTCTGAAACAAAACCCGGGATATTAATATTATTTGATTTCAACTGAAAAGGCAAGGAAGCACTCCTTGCCTTTTTTTGTGTTTGATTTTATTTGCATATTTAACAGCCTGTTAACCATCGGGATTGGATGCGTAACATCTACTCTTTGCTGATTGTGTATGTGATCCTGGCAATGTTTCTCTATTGCTGCACCGGGGAAAAAATATATAACCTTGTTGTTAAACCGGTTAATGCCATCCAGGTCACGATGAAGTTCGATATTCGAATCGCTGAAAAAATTAATTTCAAATATTGGGAAACCAGCAGTCCGGATGAAACATTTATTGAAATTAATAAACCATCCAGGCATCATCAAATTACGCTTTTCAACCTCAAGCCGGGAACCCGCTATGGATATGTAATTGAAATCGCAGGATCGGAAAAATCATTCTCGACCGATACATCGTTTTTCACGACATTGATTCCTGAACCATCATTGCCGGAACTGAGTCTGTCAACCGACAGTGGAAATGTTTTTAACGGTTTTATCATGATCCGGACCGTGGAAGGCTTATCACGGCAGTTAATATTGGATAACCGGGCTAATATCGTCTGGTATCATGATTTCGATTCCACGGTAACCAGATTCTATTCCTGGACAAACCGCAACACCGTATTATCATTGGATAACGAAGACCATATACATGAATTCGACCTTGAAGGCAATACAATTTTCGAGCTTAATATTGGTGAGAAGGGGTTCTCCAAATTCCTGCATCATGAGATTATTCGCGATAACTCAGGAAGGATATTATCGCTGACCCGGAATATGCAATTGTTTGATCTGTCTGAATTCGGAGGCAACCCTGCGGATACAGTATATGGCGATGGGATCCTCGTATTGGATTCAACCGGAAACAGGGTGTGGGAATGGGATATGTATAAATATTCAGACCCGTTGGAAGATGACAGTATAAAAAGAATGAGGATTGACTGGTCTCACGGGAATTCCTTATCGATTGATGCTGACGGCAACTACCTGGTTTCATTCCGGAATTTTCATCAGGTATGGAAAATCAATTCTTCATCCGGAGACATAATCTGGAAGCTGGGTTTAAAAGGAGATTTTGAATTAAAAGAGGAAAATTTATTTTATAGTCAGCATTCGGTTTTCACCAACCGGTTCAATGAAATTACGATCTTCGATAATGGTTTGCCCGGAACGTATTCCAGGTTAATTTCATTTAATATGACGGCCGATAGCCAGGTAGTTGCCGGCCGGTATAACCTGCGCCTTCCTGCCAGTTTATATACGGTTAAGGAAGGAAGCGGATATTTCATTGATGATGATAAGATCCTCTTTTGCAGCAGTCGGAATAATGTGATCGTGGTTATCAATACTTCAGGAAACATTCTGTGGGAACTTCATACTCCCGAACCGGTTTACCGGGCGTATTATATCGACGATCCGGAGCTTTTTAATTTTTGAAATGTGCACAGGATAACGGGGCTAAAGCCCGGTTAATATCCTGACAATAGCCCCGGCTTTAAAGCCGGGGCTATTGATTTACAGTATATTGGGCTTTAGCCCACAGACTAGAGTCCCTTTGACTGCCCGCTGGGTTGTGCGCGAAAGATTCGGGGACTCTGATGACAAGGTTTCATATTCCATCACGATGCTTGCGGATTGCATCCATAAGAAATTCATCATTATCATCTCTTATTGCGAGCAGATTGTATTATTAGAATAAATAATTATATTCAATCATATTTTGAAACATAATAAAATACAATTAACATCTGAGGGATCTTTATAGGATTATTGGAGCTTGTATCGTTATTGCCGGGCTCTCTTCGTGCAGTGGTGAGCAGGAACCCGGCCGTGTAAATCAACCGGTTATATTCAGCCTGATCAAGAATAAGAAAGCTGGTATTGATTTTCTGAATACGATAGAATTTACACGGGAGAGGCACCCGTATTTGTATCATAATTTTTTTAATGGCGCCGGGGTCGGTATTGGTGACGTCAATAACGACGGTTTGGCCGATATATATTTTTGCGGGAACCTCGTCGATAACCGGCTTTACCTGAATAAAGGAAATTGGGAGTTTGAAGATATTACACCGAAAGCCGGGGTAGCCTGTGAGAACAGGTGGTCTGCCGGAGTCAGCATGGTGGATGTGAACGGCGACGGTTGGCTGGATATATTCGTTTGCCAATCGGGAATTACCGCTTCTCATAGCAGGTATGGAGAATTATTCACGAAATATAATTCCCTCTTCATCAATAACGGCAACCTTACCTTTACCGACAGGGCCGCAGAATACGGGGTCGATTTGCCGGGGATATCCACGCATGCATCTTTTTTTGATTACGATAAAGACGGGGACCTCGATCTGTACCTTCTAAATAATGCAGTGCGATCGTCCGGCGGATTGGGGAAAGACGGGGACCAGCGGAAAATCCGCGACCGTAATGGGGGAAACAGGCTTTTCCGTAACGATAACGGCCATTTCAGCGATGTCAGTGAACACGCCGGAATCTATGGAAGCTTGATTGGGTTCGGGCTTGGCGTAACGGTGGCCGATATTGACAGGGACGGCTGGCCCGATATATATGTTTCAAATGATTTTTTCGAGAAGGATTATCTCTATATCAATAACCGGAACGGCACATTTTCCGAAAAACTTGAAGAATTTATAAGGGAGTTGAGCCGCGGATCGATGGGGGCCGACATTGCCGACATTAATAACGACGGCAATATGGAGATCATGGTCACCGAAATGACCCCCGAACCGGAAGACCGGTACAAGACAAAAACTGTATTTCTTTCATGGAAGGAATACATGCAGGATGTAACCAGGGGCTACTATCATCAGTTTGCCAGGAATGTACTTCAGCTTAATAATGGAAATAATTCTTTCAGCGAGATCGGACGTTTTGCTGGTATTAGTCTCACAGACTGGAGTTGGGGCGCATTGATCTTCGATATGGACAATGACGGCTGGAAAGACATATTTGTTGCCAACGGAATTTACAAAGATCTGCAGGACAGGGATTATACGAATCTATACTCCAATTCAATGACTACCAGGAGCACGGTTAGGAGCCGTAACCTTGATATACTTGAAATTCTCAACAATATGCCGTCGGTGCCGGCCCCGAATTATGCTTTCAGGAATAATAGGGACCTTACCTTTACCAATAGGTCATCATCCTGGGGTCTGGAAAAACCGTCATTTTCCAACGGCGCAGCATATGGCGATCTGGATAATGATGGTGATTTCGACCTGGTTATTAACAATGTGAACATGCCGCCTTTCATATATAGGAATTCCAGCTCTGAAGAAACATTGAATACATTTATCGGCTTTAAGCTGATTGGAAACGGAAAAAATCCCGGCGCCATCGGGAGCAGGGTAACGGTATTTTGTACAGGCGTGCAATATTTCCAGGAGCTTATCCCATTTCGGGGATTTCAATCCTCATCCGATCATCGTTTAATTTTCGGGATCGGACGGGCCCAAATTGTCGATTCGGCAGAGATCGTATGGCCGGATAACCGAATATCAATGCTTTACAACCTTATGCCGGGCAGGCTGGTAACAGTGGATATAATAAATGCAGTCCACGAAAATTATTACCCGGATACGCTCCGTGAGAAGCCGGTATTTCATGAACTGGACGTACACGAAATCATTTCATATACTCATCATGAGAATGAATTTAATGATTTTGATATTCACCCATTGCTTTATGAAATGATCTCGAACGAGGGCCCTGGGATAGCCGTAGGAGATATTAACCGGGACGGGAAAGAAGATGTTATCATTGGCGGGGCCAGAGGATACCCGGCAACAATGTTTATGCAAAAAAATGCGGGGAAATTTGAGAAAATAAAAATAAAGGCATTTGAACAGGATAGCGTTTCCGAAGATATTGAGTGCCTCCTTTTCGATGCAAATGGGGATGGGGCCAATGACCTGTATATCACCAGCGGAGGGAATGAACTCTCCCCCGGATCACAGGGTTTGTACAGCCGGTTTTATGTGAATGACGGAAAAGGCATTCTGCTGAAGTCTGACCAACTCCTGCCCGTCGGAGAGCCGGCAGGTACCGCTTGTGCTGATCATGCCGATATCGACGGAGATGGCGACCAGGATTTGGCAACCGGCGTAAGAGTAAAAGCATTTTCATATGGACTTCCCGGCGACGGTTATATTTTAAAAAATGACGGCAAGGGGAATTTTACAGATATAACAGACCAGACGGCTCCGGCGCTCAGGGAAATCGGAATGATTACAGATATGATCTGGGCTGATATTGATCATGATGATGACCAGGATTTGATCGTCGTCGGAGAATATATGCCGGTTTCCATCTTTATTAATTCCAATGGTAAACTGGAAGACCATACGGATATTTCCGGATTGGAAAACTCTTCGGGCTGGTGGCATACCATTGAAAAAGCTGACCTGGATGGTGACGGGGATATCGATTTTGTGATCGGGAATCATGGGAAGAATTCATTTTTCAAAGCGTCATTTAAAAGACCCGTAACTTTATACGTCAATGATTTTGACCGGAATGGGACCTTGGATCATATTCTTTGCAGGTTCAACGGTGATAAATCCTATCCGGTTATTTTTAAAGACGACCTTGTGGCTCAAATTCCATCCCTGCGAAACAAATACCCAAGTTTTTACAGTTACAAAGATCAGGGAGTTGAAGATATTTTCGGACAGGAGGCCGTGGACGAGGCGTTTAAGATGAATGCCGTGAATTTTGCTACTTCAATCATGGTCAATGACGGATCCGGAAAGTTCACACTACGGGAATTACCTGCAGAGGCGCAATTTTCACCAGTCTATGCAATACTTATTCGCGATTTTGACGGCGACGGTTTTACGGATATCCTGCTTGGCGGGAATCAATATAACTCCAAGCCGGAGGCTGGGATTTATGATGGAAGTTATGGAATAACTTTAATGGGAGACGGAAAAGGCAATTTTAAAACCTTGTCATACGATGAATCCGGATTTTTTGTTAAAGGCCAGATTCGGGATATCCGGGAAATATCGCTTGGAAATCGTACCCTGATCCTTGTAGCTGTCAATAACGGAGAACTGAAAGTATTTGAGGCGAATCAGCATTAATAGATGTATTGTAAGATAATGTGGCAGGGAAGGAAATTCTCATCCATCAGAGTCCCTGGCTTTGCGCATTTCCACCCATCAGGAGACTCTGATGGTGAATAACCCGCCCGCTGCTAAGAAATTATTGACTTTCTCTGCTGTTTAATTCCTGTCTGGCTATGACAATATTTCTTGATCGTATCTCCCTGATAATTTCTTCCTGCTTTTGGCGAAGCAACAAGTCTTTGCTGTGAACTGTTTTCAGGAACATTTGCTTAAGCCGTTCATTTTCAAGATCGAAATTCTTTAAATCCTCATGTGAAAATTTCAAATCCAGGTAATGATCCAATTCCCTTTGATAGCCGAAGCGTTCAAGAGTATCTCCTGCCACCGATTCAAAGATCTCGAGTTCCTCCTTCGGCATTTCTTTTATGAATTTATTAAAATTGTTGCTTATCAAAGGATGGGTAAGATTCTGCCACAAATCACCGGAAGATGCAGTCATTAATGAATCCTCAGAAAGATAGAAGTTAAGAATTTTATTTGAATACTTCAGGCCGATCAGATCACAAATCTTCCTGATCTCCTTTTCCGGCGAGAGTAACAAGTCTTCATATTTAATCCGGATGGCCCGCTGTGGGCTGTAATATTTTATAAAATTGTCGGAAAGGTCCTGGCTTTCCTTCCATTTTTTTGCAAGGTGATATATATGTTTTTCCCCGACAACGGCTTTTTGGAATGACAGGGCCACATCTCTCCCGTCACGCACCAGATGGATATAGAATGGCTTGAAGCCATATTCTTCAAATTTGTTGATGTAATGTACATTATCCATGCTCTTACAAAACCAATACTTTGCGCCTTTCCTAATCGCATTGATTTCATAAATCCTGATAAATATTTCAAGGAGATCCTTTCGTCTGCATGCACCGATTAAAATATCGGGATTTAATTCGGCATCTTTCCACGGCACGGGATTTTCCCTGACAAACCTGCAAATATCATCAGCCAGTATGCGAAAGCTTTTTTCATTTGTAATATCCCCGTAGTATGGAAGCAGGGGATAAAAGGTCTTTAATATGTGTGGCGGATGCGGTGCAAAAACACCTTCGAGTTGGTTCAGGATCAGCCTTAGCAGATTGGAACCGGAACGCTGTATGCCAATAATCTGTACCGGTATCAATTTTTGACTTTCAGGTTTGCCCGTATCTTTCATTTTAAAAAAGTAAATATCCTGCAAGGCCGGCCGCCAGCAGCACCAGGGCTAAATCGATCTTAAGCCAGGTTACCAGAGCGAAAGCCGAAGCGAAAATACTTAATCGGGGCCAATCAATCTCAATTGTATTCCCGATTATGATCACGGCAGCCAGGATCATCCCGATTACTGCAGCATGGATTCCCTTAAATGCAGCCTTAATGGAAGGAAAATCCTTGAAGTGCATGACAAATCTGGCCGCAACAATCATCAAAACCGCAGGGGGACCGAATATGGCCAGTGTTCCAACCAATGCTCCCCAAAATCCTGCGATCTTGTAGCCGATGAAAGCAGCGCTGATCATGATTGGGCCAGGCGTTATCTGTCCAAGAGCTATACAATCGGCAAATTCTTTCTGACTTACCCAGTGGAGCTGGTCCACGAACAATTCCCCGAGTGCGGGAATAAATACGTAACCGCCTCCGAACAAGGTCAGGCTTACTGCGCCTATCCTGAAAAAAATATCGTGTATTTTCCTCGCTTCTTCCGAAACAGAAAATATTCCCCAAAAGGGAATAAGGTAAATCAGGGCAAGCATTATTAAAATAACTGTGGGATATATAACGGCCTTATAGCCTGGTGATGGGGCCGTAATTATAGGTGGGTGAACCGTATTATTTTTCGCACCTTCCGGATTGCTTTTTGTTGATAGAAAAATTCCGGTAATTCCGGAGGCCAGAATGATGCCCAGCGTAGTATAGAATCCGCCGATAAAAATCAGCAGGATAAGGGATATAAGGGCAACAATCCATTGCCAGGCTGTTGCGATATTTTTCCTGGCCAGGTTTATGGCCACTGAAAAAATGATCGCACATACTGCCGGCGTGATACCTTTAAGAATACTGTCGGCTTCAGTAAGATTCCCATATCTGAAATATAACCAGGATAACCCGAGCATCAGGATAAATGAGGGCAAGATCACTCCAATTGAAGCTGCGAAAGCGCCACGGATGCCGTTTAACCGGTAACCGATGTATGCAACCACGTTTGCAGCCATAGGCCCTGGCATTATGCTGCCCAGTGAAATGCCATCCAGGACCGATGCATTATCAATGACTTTATCTTTCTCCACCAGCTTTCTTTGAACCATGGAAATCTGAAGCATGAATCCCCCGAAGGATGTAGCGCCGATTCTTAGAAATGTAAGAAATATATAAGTAAGTCCCGGGGTTTTATTATCTTTCAAAATCCGGCCGAATTAAAATATCGCAGCATTTGAACGCCAATTTCATATTATTAAATTTAATATAGAATACCTTGAATTTTCACATAATTTTTTAATTATATGGCAGAATTCCAGTTTATTATTAGGAGCATTAAACAGGATCAATTCTTATTAAAATCTCCTTTCCTCATTTTATCAAAATCTCGTCCATTGAACGAAATCACTTTAACCTTAATTTGAGCATAATAGATTTTTAACCATTAACCTGCCCGTCCGGCAGGCGAGTGCACAAATATGTCTTCAGCATTTACACGAATTTCTCCAGGATATTCATACACCGCGAAAGGCGGTGTCAATTCGTGCCATTCGAGTCATTCGTGGACAATACATTTAAGTTTTAACCACCAAAACTCCCTCATTAATTATTACGTTTTGTATAATTTCAGTTTTATTCACTTAACTGTTATAAAATCCTGTACATCCGTGTTATCATTGTGATGCTGTTTATTGCCCCGAGTAATAATTAAGAATTCTGTATATTATATTTACTCAAAGGAATTTTTAAGTGAGTCAATGGCGCATAAGAGAATACATATTAAAATGCGTAACAAAAAGTTTCCCGGATTTTACCGGCGGATTGATTTATGCGTATTTGTCGTAACAGCTGTTATCCTATTTTCATCCGTGGGATGTATCAGGCATACAGAAGTGTTGATGGAACGATTGCCTGTAGAAAAAACAAAAATCGATTTTAATAATCTAATTCCCGAATCCGATTCTTTGAACGTGATCAAGGATGAGTATATCTATAACGGTGGGGGGATCGGCATTGGGGATTTCAATGGAGACAATCTTCAGGATATCTATTTTACCGGAAATGTTGTAGCAAACAAATTGTATTTAAATAAAGGAGATTTTGAGTTTGAAGATATAACGGCAATAGCAGGCGTTGCCGCGGAAGATATCTGGTCATCGGGCGTATCCGTTATCGATATTAATGACGACGGGCGTCTTGATATTTATGTCTGCGCATCATTCAAAAAAGATCCCACATCATTAAAAAATAAACTTTTTATTAACCTCGGGACCCGTGATGGAATTCCTGTCTTTGAGGACCAGGCGGAAATGTATGGGATCGCTGACGATGGCCATTCCACGCAGGGCGTATTCTTCGATTATGATCTTGACGGCGATCTTGACCTGTATATCCTTACCAATGTATTCATAGGGAGCCGTTCCATGACTGACGAAGAAAGTATAACAAAATCCTGGGAGCCGACGATTGATAAATTATATAGAAACAACGGGGACCATTCATTTACCAATGTTTCTGCAGAAGCGGGCATTACAGTGGCAGGATTCGGGCTGGGAG
>DATDPY010000433.1:0-2424 GCA_035292565.1 Cyclobacteriaceae bacterium
GCTGTAAGGGTAGCCTGTTATGTATAATCCGTCCTCAAATTTACGTACATCGGAAACATGCAGCTCCGTACCATCGCAATAAGCTTTGCCATTTTTCGTAGCCCAGTAACAGTTATGATCGCTGATATGGTAGATAACTCCCAGGATAACTTCCGATTTTTCCATGAGGCCGATGCTGACTGAAAAAAACGGAAGGCCGTGCATGAAATTCGTCGTCCCGTCGAGGGGGTCGATCAGCCAGTTTAATCCACGCTCATTTTTTTTGCCGGACCCCTCTTCGGCGATAAAACCTGCTTCGGGCAGGATTTCACGTAGTGATTCCAGCAATAGTTTTTCGGCCTGCTTGTCGACATAGGATACCAGGTCATTCTTTCCCTTGTATTCTATCCTGGTGATATCGAAATTATTCCCTTCCGTTTCGATGAACTTACCCGCAGCGATGGCCGCTTCGATTACTTTCGAGATTATTTTATCCGGATCAATCATGAATCATAACTTTAATTTTAACTTTCCTTTCCGGCAACAATGATAACCAGCTCACCCCTGGGCGGATTATTCTGAAAATGACTAATGATAAATTCAAGGCTGCCCCTTATGGTTTCTTCATGCAGCTTGGTCAGCTCTCTCGAAACCGAAGCCTGCCGATCCTTCCCAAAGAGGCCGGCAAGGTCTGCGAGGGTCCTGGCTAATTTATGTGGCGACTCATAGAATGCCATGGTGCGTGTTTCGGCAGCCAGGTCATTTAACGCCTTGTTCCTGCCTTTTTTCACCGGCAGAAACCCGGCATAAAGGAATTCCCCGGAGGGAAGCCCCGATAAGAGCAGCGCCGGTATAAAAGCTACCGGACCGGGCAGGCATTCGAACGGGATCATGTGTCTGATGCATTCCCTTGCGATCAGGAAGCCCGGGTCGGAAATTCCAGGTGTTCCAGCATCGGAGATCAGGGCCAGGTGATTTCCTTTCTTAAGCATTCCGATCACCTCCGCCAGCAATTTATGTTCATTGAATGCGTGGAAGCTTCTCACCTTATTCCGGATGGAATGATGACGGAGCAGGATCGAAGCCTTACGCGTATCTTCGGCAAGGATCATATCGACCTCTCTCAGGATCCTCAACGCCCTTAGCGTAATATCCTCGAGGTTTCCGATGGGAGTAGGGACCAGAAAAAAAAGAGATTTTTCCTTCAATTGGATCCGGGTTAAAAAATTTAGATATCAGTCATACAAGGGAGTCGATGGCTTTCGCCAGTTTCCGGTCCTTATCCGTGACAATGTTGCCCGCATCGTGGGTGTTCAACTCAATCTCGACTGTGTTATATACATTCCTCCAGTTCGGGTGGTGATCCATCTTTTCAGCTACAAGCGCCACCCTGGCCATGAATGAGAAGGCCTCCACAAAGTCTTTGAACTTAAATGTGCGGCATAATTTATTGTCCTTTTCTGTCCACATAATGTTAAGATTTAGGTTCAACATTAAATCGGGATCTCAAAGATAACCAGTAAAGGTGCCCGCCTCGGGAAATATTTATAAGGATCAGCGGAATAATGGCAGCATGGAAAGATTGCGGCAGAAAATTCCAGCCGGCGAGAATAAGGATATTCATCCCGATCTTAAGGACGAGCAGGTATTTGAGCCATGGACTTCTACTTTTCATCAGCAGGAAATAAATAAGAATCAGATCGGCTGGGAATGCCCATAGAATATTCAAATTCATTTTGGTTACCCGGTGGTCGGTCCCCAACCATAAAAATAAGATGAAGCACCCCGCTAATCCCAAAACTGTAAATATGGCTGTATCCAGGTGTTTAATGTTTGTGTTTTGATAAACCTGGAAAATGGTAAGCAGGAAGACCAGCATAAATATCAACCAGAATACCCTGCCTGGAGTAAAAAAAGCAATTGGTTCATCAAAAGGCTTTGCGGTATGGACGGCACTAACCGGGGAGGCAAACAGTTCTTCTGTACTGTCGGCGGTGATTACGGCCTGTTCGAAACAGTACATCATTTCGTATGGAAGGAACATCCGGTCCCATGGGGCGGCAATTTTATCGGCAGGCATGCCGAGGGCAAGGTCAATTCCGAACCTGCCCCATGGTGCTTTCCCTAACTGTTCGTCGGTAAGTTGTCTGAACGATTTTTGTTCAGTGATATGTTCATACCGGAATTTAAGCTTGTCCCCTAAAATATCCTGAAACACATCCCTGATCCGCGAAGAGCAGTTATCAAAATAGAAATCATACAGGTATGAACGGTTTTCAGGCTCATAATTCCTGAGCAGGAATTCAAAAACCTCCTCCTTCTCGTCGGCCGACAAGTTAAGCACCTGTTCGAATAAGGACTGATTCAAGTAGATATACTCATTGTGCATTCTCCCGAAATCATAAGCAGAAAGATAATATAACAGCTTGCCTCTGATGAATTTCA
>DATDPY010000434.1:0-12966 GCA_035292565.1 Cyclobacteriaceae bacterium
GATAATCCCCGGAGTCATTGTTTTTGAATAAAATCCCGAGATCGTTGCCTTTTTCCCCAACCCCCATTTTCCGTCGAGAGCAACAGTCCGGTTGAAATCATTTTCAGATACTCCCAATCCTTCGCGGTTTATGAAAATGGCCCCCACCGATGACCTTTGAGCAAGCTGCTGGTTTACCCTCGCAACGGTAAAATTGTTTTTTTCGATCAGGGTATCCTGGACGTTGTCGGTAAACAGGCTCAGAAAACCGATATTTGTGTTATCGATCTTACCTGAAAGCCTGGCGCCCCCGAGGATGGGTACAACTTCACCGCTTGGTCCTATACCTATCCTTCGGCTGAAAAAAAGGTCTACTTCGCCCGGACTGCCTGTTGAAAACAATCCTGCATTCTCGAGGAAAAAAGGCCGTTTTTCAGGAAAAAATAAATTGAACCGGTCGAGGTTAACCTGCTCCTGGTCAACCTCCACCTGGGCAAAATCGGTGTTGTAGGTAAGGTCGAGCGTAATAGCCGGTGTGATATTATATTTCACATCGGCTCCGAAAGCGGGTTCGAACCTTGTTTCGGAAGGACTTTCAGTGAAATCACGCGATACCCTGCCGAGTACATAAGGAATCATTTTCAGATTGCGGGGATTTTCGAGATCGAGGCCTGTGAGGGTGCCTTCGAGGGATAAACGTTTCAGATCAAATTGGATAGGAATGGGGGACCAATAGGAGACCTCATTTGTTTTTCGGATGTTTCGTTGAAAATTGATTCCCCACTCCTGGTTGTCACCCGGCGTAAATCTCAATGTCCTCAGAGGAATGGCGAATTCCGCGCTCCAGCCAAAATCCCCGGTCAGTGCCTTTACTGTCCATGATGCATCCCAGTTAAGGTTAAAGCCACCAACTGTCCCCATCTGAAGGCGGTTGGTGGAAAAGTTGCCCTGGCCTTCATTGTCAACCTGTGCATCATATTCAATGCCTATTGGATTCGTTCCGAACATAAAGCCATTCTGTCCGTCATGGTATGTGTCGAGGATGAATATGAAAGCATCGGTATTATCAAGAGTTGCATCCCGACGGGCATCCGATACAACCAGTTTTTGCGGTTCTGCATCGTAGCATATCACCGACAAAAAAAAGGTCGTTGTCGAATAGGCGATTCGTATCTCTGTTTTTTCCGAGGCTGGGAATCCTGCATTAGGTTTTGTTTGCCAGAGTTTATCGATGGGAGAAACGGCGGTCCATATAATATCGTTCAGCACGTCCCCGTCAATTACGGGTTCCTGTAGCAGTTTTATGGAAGCAGCCGTTGGCCTCTCGCTTATCTTATTTATGTCTTCAATACCCTGAGATATTGCCGGCTGAATAATGCCTACAATCAGTGGTATGCACATTTCGCGACGGAATTTCCACAGGAAAGATGAAATGGATCTAAAAGATATATTTATCATTAGCTGCCAAAGGAGCATTTTGTAAATCTAATACGCATAAGGTTATTAAAAAAAATATCCCTGGATTAAACACATAAATTATTTATTGAGTAAATAGTAATACAAATAAAGATTACACGAATGTCAAGTATTTTTCCTTGTTCCCAGACCGGGGGCCGGATCTTTCAATTTATCCGGATATTACTGGTTTATTGGGTAGCCATGTTGGGATGCCCGGGATTAATTTATTCTATGACGTTTCAGGAAACTCCCGATTCCCCGGGAGTAATCCAACCCTTGTTTATTTCTGAAGAACCCGTAGAGCTCACATTGATTTCAGACTTCAGAACACTGATGCAGCAAAAATCCCAGGAAGAGCCCCAGTATCAGCCTGCAGAACTGGTTTATAAGACAAGCTCCGGAAAAGAAGAGCGTATCAGTCTTAAAATCAGGCCAAGAGGTTTCTCCAGGCGCAAGTATGATATTTGTTCCTTCCCTCCCATTCTTCTGAACTTCAAAAAAAAATCGGTGGTGGGGACGCTCTTCGAGGGGCAGGACAGGCTAAAACTGGTAACCTACTGCAAAAATCTGGATATAAATGAAGCTTTTGTGTTGAAAGAATTCCTGGTATACAAAACCTATAATATTCTTACCGATTATAGTTACCAGGTCAGGTTGGCTCAGATTACATACAAGGATATTAACGATAAACAAAAACCCATTACCCGGTATGGCTTTTTCATTGAAAGCGATAAAAACCTGCCCGCAAGAATGAACGCGGTTCTATTTAAGGATAAATTGAACAACCATGACCGGTGCGATCATGCTTCTCTGGACCTGTTCACCATTTTCCAATATATGATCGGAAATACGGATTGGTGGATATTGAATTATCATAATGCAACGGTTCTTCAGGTCCCCTCGAAGCTTCCGGTGCCGGTTCCTTATGATTTTGATTTTTCCGGCGCGTTGAATACTCCTTACGCCAGCCCAGACGAAAAGCTACCGATCAAGACAGTGAGGGAAAGAATGTTCCGGGGTTATTGCCGGCCGGCCGGAACATACGAAAGAATCATCCAGATCTTTAAGGAGAAAAAAGATGCCATTTATGCGATGTACAGAAAATTTGAATTGTTGGAAGAAAGAGATATTGAAACCACATTGAAATATTTCGATTCTTTCTATGAAATTCTTGATGATCCCAAAAAAGTCATCCGGACATTTTATGATAACTGTGAAATAAGTCACAAGCATGTACACATTCAATAACCTTACGCAATCTTCGAAAAGAATATGCGCCGGTACAGTTTCAATAAATCAATATCCGGCAAATGGGGCGCTCAGAGGAATTTTTTTAAAAAATATTTTATTTTTTTTGCAATTTTCACGCTTAATTAATAGCATTCGGAATTGCCCATGACTTAAAAGCACAGAAAATGATCAAACGGATTCTTAAAGGACTTTTGTTAACGATTGTAGTACTTGTCCTGTGTTTCAGCCTTTATGTTATTTACAGGTTAAACAAAAAATTCGATGCTCCCTATCCCGACATCCGCGCATCAAACGACTCTTCGCTGATCGCCCGCGGAAAATACCTTGCCTACGGCCCGGCCCATTGCTCCTATTGTCACGTACCGATGAAATCATTTATCAATGTCGAAAAGGGGGAGATCATACCCTTGAGCGGCGGATTTGATTTCCAGCTTCCATTCGGGGTCATTCATGCGCCAAATATCACACCTGATATTGAAACGGGTATCGGAAAATTTACTGACGGCGAAATTGCCCGGGCCCTCAGGTATGGCGTAAAACACGACGGGAAAGCATTGCTTGACTTTATGCCGTTCTATCATATCAGCGACAGAGACCTGACGGCAATTATTTCATTTCTCAGGTCGCAGGAACCAGTTAAAAACAAAAGGCCTTCAAATGAACTGAACATTCTGGGGAAAATCATTATAGCCACTGTAATCAAACCCATGGGTGACGGAGTAGTATCGCCCATGCCCGAACCTGATTCCACGGTAGTTTACGGCAAATATCTGGCAGAATATGTGGCCAACTGCCGGGGTTGTCATACTGAAAGAAGCATGATGACAGGAGCTTACATCGGAAAGGATTATGCCGGCAACAATAAGATTGAAATGATTGATGAAACAGGGAAGATTATTAAAGGCCAGCATCTTGTCGTTCCCAATATCTCGCCTGATCCCCAGACAGGCCGGATTTATCCTTGGACCAAAGATCAATTTATTGCACGCTTCAGAACCGGAAAGGCTATCCCTGGCAGCCCGATGCCGTGGGGCCCGTTTTCAAGAATGACAGACCTGGAGCTCGCTGCAATTTACAAATACCTGAAAACAGTCGAACCGGTCTTTATGGTCACGCCCGTCGGAATACAGACTGGTGGATCTTAAACCATCATAATATCACACTGCTTCAGGTGCCGACAAAGGCCCCAATACCCGTTCCATATGATTTTGATTACTCCGGCACAATAAATACGCCCTATGCCACACCCAATGAAAGCCTGCCAATCAAAACCGTCCGGAAAAGAATGTTCAAGGGTTATTGCAGGCCGGCGGGAATCTATGAAAAGACCCTGCCTGTTTTCCTCGATAAGAAAGACACAATATATCGTCTTTACAGGGATTTCCGGTTGATCGATCGAACGACAACGGAGGCAACACTTAAATATTATGATTCATTTTACGAAATCCTGGATGAGCCCCAAAAAGTAATCAAAACATTCTATTTTGGATGTGAGCTGAATCACCGGTACCTTCACAGGGAATAACTGACATGGAAAATAACGTTCCGCGACGGGATCTGTTCATTAAGGTTTGGCATTATACAGTTCTTTGTGATTATTGTTGTTAAACATTCGGTCTTTTTAATCATACGTCCTGATAAATGCAAGTACAACGCTTGTCTAATTATCGAAAAAATAATAATTTTACTGTTTAGGGATATGGTAACAGCATATTGAAGCGATTTCTTACAAGCCGCAAACTATACCAAAATGCGGCCGTTTACCTTGGATCGGCCTGGGTGGTTCTGGAAGCCACCAATTTTTTTATAATGCGTTATTCCCTCCCGGAATTCATCGATGAAGTTGTGCTCACCATCGCCGGATTCGGACTAATTTCACTGATCGTTCGCTCATGGTTTGACAGCCGGGAAGCCACCAGGGATACGACCAAAATAGAGCTCATCCTGCAGTCGATAATAGCTTTTATTTGTTTCTTTACAGTTTTTCAGGTTATTAAAAATCCTGGTCAAGCATCGACCATTATCCATGCAGGTGATGTTAAATCGATTGCCGTTCTCCCTTTTAAGAATTCGGGCGACAATGAAAACTTCGATTATTTCGGCGATGGGTTTGCCGATGATGTGATTGCTCGCCTCTCCCAGTCCGGAGAATTCCGCGTCATTTCACCCGCTTCATCCTTCAGGCACCGTGAAGAAGAAATTGACATAAAAAAGATTTCAAAAGAATTAGGCGTAAACAATATTTTACAGGGCAATTATTTTATTCAGAACCATGATGTACGGATTAATGTGAAGTTGATCAATGCCCAGAATAATGAAATCCTGGTTGCTCGTACCTTCAATGGCATTCTTGAGGACATGCTCAGTCTGCAGTCGGAAGTAGCCAATGGCATCTCCGGAGCCCTGCGGGTTAAACTATTGTCCGGCTTCTCATCTGCCGCTGAAAAGCCGAGGAACATAAACATTGAAGCCTATGAAAATTACCAGAAAGGCAAGAGTCTTTTTCGGAAAGAATACCTCTCCCCAAATGTTTTTGAGCTTAGCAAAGAATTTTTCATCAAAGCCATTTCGCTGGATTCAATGTATGCCGACGCTTATATTGGCCTGGCTGAGGCAAGCTATACGAAAATGCTATGGGGTTTCGCTTCCTTTCCGGAAATCGCTTCTGAATTAAAATCATATGCTACCATTGCCTGTCGCATTAAACCTGAAGCGGGGGAGCCGTACGGGATTCTTGGTTTTATCGCTCTTAATGAATACGAATGGGAAGAAGCCAGGAACCTGCTTGAAAAATCAATTTCCCTAAACCCCAATTACCCGTTATCGGTTTACAACTATGGTCTGTATTTTATTCTGATGGCCAACAAGGAGAAAGCCTATGAACAATTAAGCCGGTGTATAACTCTTGACCCCTTGAATAACAATTACAAGATACTGATGACGGCAGCACGGTTTCAGTTCAATGATAATGATGAATCAATAGAAATGGCGACTAAAATATTACAAAACGAACCGTCACATGATGAAGCGTTGTTTTTCATCGGCATTAATTACGCTTCGATGGGTCTGTATGAACAGGCTTTGGAGACATTTTTAAAAAGGGCACACGGTGCAAAGACCAATTTTGCTCTTGGGTATACATACGCCAAGACAGGGCAAAAACAGAAAGCCGAAGAAATTCTGAATAACCTGTTAATACGGTCTAAAGAAGGTTTTGTCCCTCCCACCCAGATTGCCCTTGTATACATCGGACTTGGAAATTATTCAAGCGCCCTCGATTTCCTTGAAAAGGCATACATCGAAAACGACGGCTGGCTCCTGCAATGGACGAGGCATTGCAACCTTTACGAACCGGTGAGGACTGATCCAAGGTACAAAGCTTTATTGAGGATAATGAAAGTCGGCTGAATCAATCCCCGTAAATTATTTCTACGAGAGGTAAGGTGGTCTGAAGATGAATGCGAAACTAAAGGTCTCAATCTCCCGACTTCTTCGTAAATACAAATATTCTGGCTTTCCTTCTTGAAACTTTTCTTAATTTTTCCATGATATTGAATTGAAATCCCCGGGTTTCGATGTGGCTGATGATCTCCCCCTTCAGGTAAATGGCGGTGCGGCATGCCGGGTGTATATCCCCTGCCTTCTTTGCCAGAACATCGTATATATATAATTTCCCGCCTGGCTTGAGAATCCGGTTAATATCATCCATCATTTCGTCGCGGTTGCTGAAGTGATGGTACGTATCAATTACCAGTACTTTATCGAAATATCCTGACGGAAGCCCTGTCGACTTTTCCATCCCCAGGTAAGGGATTAAAATATTTGTGATATTACTTTTCTTAACGGATGAATAAAATTGTACAGCCCGGTTGAACTTAATCGGGACGAATACATTGCTGTCGATGTCTTCCATGTAAATGGTCAGGCTATCTGTGAAGATCGAAATGGCAGCGTCGAACAATCCATCTCCCGCCCCGACATCCGCGATTTTATTCCCGGGATGAAATTCCGCAAGCCTGACCAGCGCACGGATCACCTTTTCATTTTTTTTCAGGAAATATGCAGGCAGTGAGTGATCGGCTTTAAAATGCTGGGCCAAGGCCCTGGGGCTTGCCGAAAAAATTACTCCCAGTAAGATTAATGAAGAAAGTGAGATCTTATACATACCATGAAGAGTTCCTGTTTGCAAAAATATAAACATCGAACGTCCGGATGTAAGATTTGGTATGCTTTGCTTTGGGGTCATGAAGAAATTAAAGTAAATGCGACAAATCCCGATTTTCAAAAGAAATATTTTTTAAATTAGACAGATAATTTTTTAATCTCAATGGATCTAAAAAAATATAACAGGAGGAGTTTCCTTACCGTCTCAACGGCTGGCTTTTTTGCCTGCCAGGGCTGCGGAGCCCGAAAAGATAGCGATCCCACATCCAATGATGGAAATTCAACGAGCTCTTCACCGGAAGAAAAGCCCGACCCGAATGAAGGCATGTCGCGTAAGACAATATTGACTATGCTTGATCAACGGGTAGATTATTATATGAATATTTCTCATCACTGTGCACAAACATGCTTTCTTGCTCTTAGCGAACAATTCGGGAAAGAATCCCCGGAGGTCGTAAAAGCTCTTACACCGGTTCCGGGTATTGCCGAAACCGGGAACACATGCGGGGTAATTATCGGCTCATTGATGGCCATGGGGCTGATATTCGGTCGTGATGATCTCGCTGACTGGGAAAAATACCGAAGCTCACTCAAGCCGGCCGGAGAATTTGTCGGTAAATTCAAGGCCAGGTACGGAAGCCTTGCATGCGGGGATATCATCGAAAAGGAATTTGGAAGGAGATTCGATTTGCTCGATCCCGAACAACACAAGGAATTTGTATTAGCCGGTGCGACGGCGAAATGCAGTACAGTTACATCAACGGGGGCCCGGATAGCTGCGGAAATAATTCTGGATTATTTGGGAAAATAAAGCCCGGCTTATATCCCTAATTATACCCCGTCGGACGGCTATAGCCGTCTGACGGGGTAGGTTACCTGGGAGCGTTTCGGGAAGCTTTTATTAATCAATTTTTTACTTTAATTAGCTGGCCTTATATTATTATAAATCAGACAGTTACATTCAATTTTATCGATAAACTTCTGATGCAAATTCATCGAATTCAAACGTTCCTTCCTTTTTTGCAGGCAAAGGTCGCAACTTGAAAATTTCTCCAGGTCCCAGATATCGGCGAATACGCGGCCTGATCCGTGGCCTATCCCATATTCGGTAACAGCCTCAAGGGCTGAAATTGACGGCCGCTGATAGTAACCGGCTTTTTCGAGATAATCCATCGCGCCATTCCCCGCCCGCAGGGGAATCAGAACGCAGCACTCGGCCCCGCATTGAAAGGCAAAATCGATGCTCCGCTTTGCCCATATCAGGCTCTCCTGTTCATCCAGAAATGGAAGCCCCAGAAGGATAAACACACGGACCGGGATTTGGTGGTCGGTCAGGAACTTTACCGATTTTTGAAATTGCTGAAGGTTCATCTTTTTATTAAGCCTGGGAAGAATTTCGGGATGTGATGTTTCCAGCCCGATGGCTATCTGCAATTCCGGGTTAATCATTTCTTTAAATTCCAGGCATCGGTCATCAATAAAGTTAGGGTGACTTTCAACGATCAGAGTTTTATATTTGCTCAGTTTACCGGCAATGGATTGATATGCTTCCCTCGGGATAGCTTTGGTATCAAAAAAGTTCCCGCTGTTATATAATTTCAGATTTTTCGCTGATGCGATTTCAGGCAACACAAGATCAATCTGATCTTCAACTTCACCTGATGTGATCGAATGATTGGTGGTATTCAACCAAAGGTCACACATGAGGCAGGTAAACGGGCATTCCCGGTTAGTCAGGAACAGGGTTGCAGTATCCTCTATATCGCCTAGCCTTCCCCGCTCCTTTTCGATTGACCAGGAATATGGTTTGTGGGGATCTACCCTGTTTTTACCCGTTCTCAACGATCTGATCCATCGGTCATTAATCCTGGACGGATCAAAATCATTCATAGATCGATTCAAATTCCTTCCTGTACTCCATTTCCTTTCCTGGGAAATGCGACCTGAATATATGGGAGGAAACAGCTCCGTGCTGGAACCTTCGCTTGGGAAAAACAGGCATGGATATTCCGGTAATAGCCCTGACCCCCAGAGAAACAATATCGCCTTTTAAACTGTAAAGTTTCTCATGGTCCCAGCCGGTTAATTCAATGAATGGAATTCCTTCGGCAATGCTGATAACCGAAGAAAGCGTGTAAGGGCTAATTCCCTCGAAGCCGAATTTTTTTAACGGGGCGTAAGACCTCGTATATGCCCGGCTAAGGCCGCCGGAATAGGTCAGGGAATGCTTGATTGAATTAACGCCCCAGCCTTCCTGGTATAGCATTAAATTATTTAGAACGCTCCGGATTGTCAATTCGGAATTTTCTTCAATGGGATAGTCTTTCAGGTTCTCATCGCCGCCATCCCCATCGATCATGTATTTCCAGTCCGGGTAACGCTTCCGGATTTCCTTCAACAATGCAAGATTCATCGTTGCTGCCTGAATATCGAGTGGCTTGTAGTCTTCCACAATCCTGACCGCTTCCTTCCAGTTGAGATCGGATTCCCTGACCTCGACCGGTTCCAGGAACAGGCCGAGCTTCACCAGTTCCATAAACTTTCTAGCCTGTTTAAGATCTTCCGATTCTCCGTCAACGGCCAGCGTGAACGCCTTAAGTCTCGAGGGATTCATGCCCAGTTCCAGAAGAGCATGATAAGTCAGCAGGAATATGCTCCCGCTGTCAATCCCCGCTGAAAAGCTTACACCGACAGGGCCGTTCATCGCTTTGCTTGTCAGCCATTTTTTTATTTCGTTATATAATGCCCCGATGTATATTTTCCCGATCTCTTCCGGGTCCCTGAGATCAATCTTATTCCGGTCCGGAGTGAAGAACCGCTGGTAAGCCGGATTCGGATCGGGACATCCCAATAACTCAATTCGAGTTATATAATGTGCCGGTACCATGCGCGTATAAGACGGATGGAACTGTTCGTCGAGGTTTTCATGCTTAAGCCATTGATAAATGCTGTCGATTCGGTCGCTTACAATCAGGCAGGGGCCGTCTTTAAGTTTGGCAATGAAGTACCGCATTGGTCGCCCGATAGACCGCGCCATAAATACGGTTTTTCCTTCAACCGCTACCAGGGCAAACTGGCCGTCGATACTTCCAACTTTTTCACTATTTCCTGTTCTGATAATTTCCCGCGCGTCTTCGACCTCCATATTATAAATAATATTATGGCTTGCATCCGTGAGGTCAACCACCCTGTTGATATATTCGTGTTTCATTATAAAATTAATTTAACTCATAACGCCTAATCTGCATAAAATTAATTAAAATGTTGTTTATAATCCTTATTATGGCTTTGCCTTATCTTCCATGATCCCTATCCCCTGATTGACCGAGATGTACCTGTCCGCTTCTACCCCGCTGAAGGTTTCTCTCCCACCATCCGGCCAAATAATCTCCATCCGGTCTATTGCGTCATTATTACCAAGACCAATATGCATTCGAGGATCGTTATAGGAAAGATAACTCGTTGCCCATTGGTTGATAAAAACTTGTTTTTTCCCCCCTGCATACACAATCACTTTTGCTCCGATTGCCGATGTGGGTCCGCCGTTTCCCTTCAGGCTTAATCCAAGCCAGTGATTTCTGTTCCTTCCTTCATTCCTTAAAAGCACGGCGTCGCCATAGAGGTCCACATGGGAAACGATCAGGTCGAGATCCCCGTCATTATCATAATCCAACGAAACGGCCGATCTGCCAGACCTTTTAATCTTGAAATAATCATTTAATGTTGCCCCGAAATCCTTAAAGATTCCTTTCCCGTTGTTGATCATGAACAGCGGGTATTGGAGGATGAGTTCCTCCCCGTTTCCGTTTGCGGCAAAAAGATCGAGGTCCATATCGTTATCGAAATCAAATAATTGCGCACCCCATTGTCCTTTTCCTGAGAAGGTGGTCGCAATTCCGCTTTGTTCGGTAATATCCCGGAACAAACCATTGCCTTCATTTTTATAAAGAGATCCATATTCAAGATCTGTGACCAACAAGTCGATTAACCCGTCGCCGTCCACATCTCCGAGCGATCCGTGCATCGATCCCGTTGGCAGACCTTTGGAATTTGCAGCCACCCCGCATTCTTTGGCTGTTTCACGGAATTTTCCATTACCCTCATTCCTGAACATGAAATTCAGTTGATGATCGTTCCCCTGAAAGAGATCGAGGTCGCCGTCATCGTCGAAATCATATACCGTAAGTCCCATACATTTCGAATCGGGGTAATAAAAACCCATCTCTAAGGTAACATCGGTGAAAGTACCATCCTTTTCCTGACGGTAAAGCATCGAGGCCTGACCTTTATATTCGGATGGATGAGGCATGATCCCCGGCTTTCCCGGGGTCGAATATGAGGGATCGAAAGCCAGAAAATTTCCAACCATGACATCCGTACGCTCGTCGTCATTGTAATCCCAGAATACGGCTCCCACACTCCATTTAACAAAACCATTTAATTTATCCGGTCCGCGAAGACCTGTCATATCGGTTATATCAGTAAAGGTTCCGTCGCCATTATTCCGGTAAAAAACATTCGGGCCATAATTCAGGAGGTAAATGTCAACATCTTTGTCGCCGTCGTAATCGAATGCGGCCGCAGCCATGCTCCAGTTTCGGTCATCAATGCCGGCTATGCGCCCAACTTCTGTGAATGTGCCGTCTCCGTTGTTCCGATAAAGTTCATCGGGTGTATTATGAAATTGAATGCCTTCCACATCGCTGATTCCTTCTATATACGTGCCGTTTAAAAGATATAGGTCAAGATCCCCGTCGAGATCATAATCAAAAACTGAAATTCCTGAGCCACTGCTTTCCAGAATGTTTTCGTAAGTCTTGTCACCGAAGGTATATTTGAACCGGATACCGGATTCTTTCGTAACATCCCTGAACTTCACAGCAGGGTACATCTGCGCCACTGCAGCCAGGGGTATTAAGAGCAGGCACAATGATAAACTCCAGATCCGGTTCATTGCCAATCCGCAGACCGATCTGGATTTCACATCGATTCTTCCTGAAGATCTCATTCGATCGGATTTAATTTCGAATTTGCTGATTAATTCCTGTTATCACCTTTGCCGGTTTCAACCAGTGCCCGTTTGAATTTCTGACCGTCCACATACCTTGTACTATATTCCTCAAGGTACTTCCGGTGCTTTTCGTCGGAAGGAAAAAATTCCCCGGGTCCCTGGTAGGGATATCTGTTCATCCCATGATAGGGCAATGGATCGACGGTATTACCTGTCGCTGTGTTCAGGTCGCCATCCTTAACCCATCCAATGTTGTGTAAGAGGAAATCCCTTTCGAATCCGGGGCCAGGAGCAGGGAGGGTTGAGGAATTAAATTTAATGGTGATCTCGTCCCCCGCATTCGAGATTATATACATATCATCCGCTTCCATAAGGAGCGGGAGTACATCCCCATACCGTGTATAATTTCCTTCCAGGTCGTTATACCTGGGGTAAACTGAAACATCGTCATAATCAAACCAGTGGGGGCCATACCTCCCTCCTTTCCGGAACATTTTAGAAAACCCACGGTAATGAAGATCAGTTTCGCTGGGGCTAAGCCAGGCGACATGGATCTGGGATGACTTGATTTCGGTAAAAAAAGCACGGTCCCAATAAATTCTCATATTGGTTACAATCCTTACCCGGTGGTCGTCCGATATAAATTTACCAGTAAGATCGGTTATCACAGCCTTGTCCTTGCCCATCGGGAAACCGATGTTATCGATCACAGTTATCCAGGATCCTTTATTATCGGATACCTGAAGGTATGGCGGAATAATTTCAAGCTTTTTATTTTGTGCCAGGGCATAGTTGATGGAAGCATCCGTGGGGAATATCCATCCCTGCATGATGAGGAACATGCTGTCATCATCCAACAATTGTCCCGGATCAAGAACAATACTTGTTAAGCCTGTCATTCCCTGGTATTTTTCAAGTTGGCCAGGTGGAAGATAAATGTCATCCTTCTCCATGAGAATTGAAAGAATATCTTTGCCTTGTCCATCCATTGCCAAAACCGGCGTAATTTTTTCAGAAACGGTATAAATCTTTAACGGGGGAAATGGCGGGGCTGTGAATTTTTCGTCGACAAAGATCTCTGTTCCTTGGGGATGGTCGACGGC
>DATDPY010000435.1:0-4128 GCA_035292565.1 Cyclobacteriaceae bacterium
CGGCCCGCAGTTTGAGGTCGTTCTCAAGGACGGCAATTTCATCTCTTGCCTTTTCAATTTCAGCATTGAACTTCCGGTCACTTTTGCTTTTGATCACCGTGTTCACAGCCTGTACCGAAATGAGTACAATAACCGCCGCAATAATGATATCCCAACGCCATCTTCTTGGTTTTTGCTCCTGTTCAGCCATAATGAATTTAAAAATTTGACCAAAGTTATGGTATATTGGGAGTTTAATCAAAGATAAAAATGGAAATGCTCATTCGAGATGAAGAAGCAGAACCCTGGATATTATTGGATGAATTCCGGGCAAGCCTCAATGAAGCATAAAGGGGGCGACCAGGGTAAACTCGGGAATAGTTACATGGAATTTTTTCCCGTCAACGATCCGCTCCATCAGGTATGTGCCATACATTTTCCCTATCCCTGACCTGAGATTGCATCCTGAAACATACTGGTGGATCTCTCCCGGCTCAAGAATGGGCTGCAAACCTACTACGCCCTCACCTTCCACTTCCCGGGTGTCGTAGGTTGCGTCGTGAATATGCCAATGCCGCCTGAGGAGTTGTATGGTGTGTTCGCTGTTGTTCTCAATGGTGATCCGGTAGGTAAATACATAATGACCCTGGGCAGGGATGGAGTACCCTCCCTGATATTCTATAACAACGGTAACGCGTACACCCTGGGTAATTTCTGTAACCATAGCAACCCAATGAGGCGATGTTCCTCAAGGTTATAAAAGTAAGATATTCGTTTTAAATTTGAGAAGCATATAAGGGTTTTTTTTGATGGACGTTAAAATCGCCGAATCCTGGAAGAACAGGCTGGGCAAGGAATTCGAAAAGGAATATTTTAAGAACCTGGCGGAATTTGTCAGGGATGAATATAAAAATCACACGATTTACCCTCCAGGGATGGAAATTTTCTGCGCTTTCGAGGAATGCAGCTTTGAAAGTGCACGGGTAGTGATCATTGGTCAGGATCCCTATCACGGTCCGGGACAGGCTAACGGCCTTTGTTTTTCGGTAAGGAAAGGCGTTGTCATGCCCCCGTCGCTGGTCAATATATTCAAGGAGATCAGCGACGACCTTGGAAAGGGATTTCCACCGGATGGGGACCTTCAGCGATGGGCAAGGCAGGGTGTCCTTCTTTTAAATGCCACCTTAACCGTGAAGGCAAATACACCAGGCTCGCATCAGAACCGGGGCTGGGAGGAATTCACCGATTCCGTGATCCGGGTATTATCCGATGAAAAAGAGAATCTTGTATTTATGCTTTGGGGAGCCTATGCACAAAGAAAAGGCGCTTATATCGACAGGAGCAAGCACCTGGTTTTGGAATCGGCCCACCCTTCCCCCTTTTCTGCGGCCAGGGGGTTTTTCGGGAACAAACATTTCAGCAAGGCCAATGCCTATCTGAAAATCAGGGGATTGGGAGAAATCGAATGGTGAACTCAGCGGATCAGGGAAAACAGCCGGCCCCAGCGGATCTTTTTGAAGAAGCTTGATTCCTTATCGATCGAAAGCCAGATAAACAGGGCTTTGCCGACCACATGGTCTTCCGGCACAAATCCCCAGAAACGGGAATCCTCCGAGTTATGCCTGTTATCGCCCATCATAAAATAATAATTCTGTTTAAACCTGTACTTCAGGACCTGTTCGCCGTCGATATATAGCCTGCCGCTGTCGATCTTTACATCCTTGTTGTATTCGTAATTCTCAATCTCGGCCCCGTATAAGGCCAGAGTTTTTTCATTCACTTCAATTTCCATGCCTTTGCCGGGGACGACAATGGGACCGAAAAAATCCTCGTTCCAGGGATAATCATCCGATTGAGGATAAATCTCGCGGTTCACGGCATCAGAGTCCATTTCCATAACTTTCACATCGGAAATAAACGAATATGCTTTTAATTCCCCGGCCGTCTTCTCGCTGGTCATGACAAAATATCCTCCCTGCACGCGATGATATTCTGAAATATCATGTTTCTTAAATACCCGGTCATTAATGACCTCCCCGGTCATCACGTAATACCTGAACTGCATTTTGGGAGGGTTGGGAAGCGGGGTTGAATTGACATAAACCTGCATGTCTCTCACTTGAAGGGTATCGCCGGGGGTGCCGACACATCTTTTAATATAATTTGTCCGCAGGTCAACCGGGTGCTTAAATTCCGGCGGGTAATTGAACACTACAACATCATTTCTCCGGATCCTTGAAAATCCCGGCAGCCGGTACATGGGGAGCCTGATCCAATTGAGGTATGAGGGTATCTTGGTTCCCCAAATCGTCTGGTGTGTTAATGGGACCTGCAGGGGAGTTCGCGGGGTCCGCGCTCCATAGTGCACCTTGCTTACAAAAAGAAAATCCCCTACGAGCAGGGTTTTCTCCATCGAAGGTGTGGGGATCGTATAGGCCTCGAGGAACAGCCACCGGATAAAGGTTGCTGCGATAACTGCAAATACGATGGCATCGGCCCATTCACGTAATGCGGATTTTTGTACAGCGGCTTTCTTACCCGTATCCTTATTATTAGCGGAGTTTTTGTTCATCGATCAGGGGATATTTATAATAAGTGGCAAAAGTAACCGATTGAATATAATGAAAGCCTATAAATCCAAAAAATCCTTCATCGAAAAAATGCCTCTTTTCCCTGCGATCCATTCCGCTACCATCACCGCTCCAATGGCAAATCCTTTTCTCCCGAATGCCTCATGTTTCAGTTCGATTTCATCGGCATCGGACCGGTATTTAATGAAGTGGGTTCCCGGGACCTTGCCTTCCCGGAGTGACCGGATACTGATCTTCGAGGGATTTTCTTTATCATCGCCCGTCCATCCGTTCTTTCTTTTCAGGTTCGCCACGATTCCTTCGGCCAGGGAGATGGCTGTGCCGCTCGGGGCGTCCTTTTTTTCAGTATGGTGGATTTCCGTGATGCCGACCTCGTAAGCCGGGTATCCATCCATGATCCTGGCCAGGAATTCATTTACCCTGAAAAGTATATTAACACCAATACTGTAGTTGGAGGCGTAAAAGAAAGTTCCGTTCAACTCACGGCAGGATTTCTCGATTTCATCCTTTTTATCCAGCCAGCCTGTTGTGCCGGAAATTACGGCAACCCTTTGACGGAGGCAGGCCATAATATTATCGTAAGCCGCACCGGGCTGGGAAAATTCTATGGCCACATCCGTGTTCGCCGGATCAAGCTTATTGAAATCATTTAAGTTATCAATATCGATGCGGAAGGAGATCGTATGACCGCGTTCGAGGGTGGCTTCCTCAATGATCTTTCCCATTTTGCCGTATCCGATCAGGGCTAGTTTCATAGAGTATCAATTAATGGTTATTACAAGGCCCAGCCCGGCATACCTGGTCATAAATTCACTGTCCTCAATAATCGGGGTTAGCCGGAGGGACAGGTCTTCCGTGATGTCAAAATTCTCCAGGTGGGCCTGTACATGGGCGTCGGCGATTTGAATCAGATACAAAACCCCAGTAAAGATCATGACAAAATCCCTGTTGCGCCTGTAGTAATCAATGCCTCGCTGCAAATTGTCTTCCGGCGCCGTAGCCAGCAAGTTGCTCGTGACGCCATTTCGTTTATCCGCCAGGCCCTGCAAATATTGGTGGTATTTGTTATTATTCCAGTTTATAAAGTAAGCCATCGCCGTCCCTCCGCCATACAGGATGGGCAGTTTCCAATAATTTTTATTATAAATCTGTCCGAGGCCAGGCAGGGCAGCCGCCAGATATGCCGCAATTTTTGGCCGCTTAAGAATGGCGGAATCGAGATAAATTGTTTTTATATCATCTGAAAGGGTGATTGAATCCATGTTCTGGTTCAGCATGAATGATGAATCTTCCGGGGTAATCATCTTCTTTCTCTGGGCCTGGGCAGATCCGGTAGAGAGTAAAATCAGAATAATTATTCCGGCCGGTACTGTATTTCCAATGCTCATTTATTTGTCGAGAAGTTCAAGAAGCCTGTTGAGATCGTCAAGGGAAAAGTAAGGGATTCTGATCTCTCCTTTATACCCCGGTTTATTTTTAATTTCAATTTTTGTGCCAAGCAGTGAGGATAACCTGGTTTGCACATGCTTGAGGTCGGCGGATATATCCGGCTTATTCC
>DATDPY010000436.1:0-3429 GCA_035292565.1 Cyclobacteriaceae bacterium
ATCTGGAAAGCCCAGGAAGAACTGGTCAACTTCAAAGGCCAGATCATTTTTGAAGTGAGGGCCTCCCTGCTCGGCGGATATTATACAATTACGGACCCCAAAGCATCGGCCAGGTTCAAGAAAAAGAAACTGATGTCGATCAACTGGACTGGTGGCAATGCAGGTGAGCGGGTTAAGATCGAGTTGGTCAGGGCTGGCGTCCCCGACATTACCATTTCCGAAAGCGTTGGCAACCAGGGTAATTATATATGGACCATTCCAAAAAATACGAAACCTTCCAAAAGTTACCAGGTCAAGATATCGAATACTGCGGACCTGACATCGCAGGGATTGTCCAAAGCTTTTCGTATAAAAGGTAAATCCGGTGCAGGAATTGTAGTATTTACGTTGCTGGCCGGAGGCGCCGGCGCGGCTTATGTCCTTTCCCAGGAAGGAGGAGGAGGAGGAAATGGTCCGATCGATGAGGCCCTGCCCTTACCGCCAATTCCTCAGCAATAGCTGATTTTTTGAAATGATGAAATGTCTTTACTTTTTGAAATTAAGCCGATATGAAGAATTGTAACATGCCCATATTATTGGCTGCGGTTGTCACCAGTTTGATGATCTGCCCGGTAAATGCACAGGATTTACTGAATCCTGTCAACGGGCCATACGGGGGAAAGGTGAACAGTTTTACCTATATCGATGGTGAGACTGTATTATTATGGGAAGATTTTGAAGGGGAATTCCCCAATACTTGGACTCTTGGAAATGACGGGGCATTGAATACAGGCTTTTTATGGGGTGATAATAACTACAGAAGTTCTTCGGGTTCCTGGAGCGGGTTCTGCGCCGACAACGGGTATGATGATGCGCATTCATATCCTGATAATTTAAACAACTACATGGAATCCGGAGTTTTTGACCTGGTTGGACATACATCTGCTTCTCTGTCATTCTGGTATTATGCCGATACAGAAACAAGCATGGATTTTTTCACAGTGCAGATCTATGCATGGGGCTACTGGTATGATATATTTTCAGAATCGGGAAGCTCCGGAGGCTGGTTCAACCAAACTGTTGATTTATCCTCTTATTTGGGTACAGGGAACCTGAAACTTCGGTTCCGGTTCGATAGCGATATATCACTAACCTATTCCGGTGTCTGGATCGATGATATACTATTAACAGCCGTTGACCCGGATATTAAAGGAATTTATGGCTCTACTTATGGGGGCCTGTTTAAATACGATAATAACTCGGATTCGTGGATCCATAAGCAGGCGCCGGGTTATTATGATGCGGGTTTTCTGGCCAGCGATAATTACAGTACACTTTATATGGCCGCCGGATCTAATTTTAAAGCATCAAATGACGGATTTGAAACCTGGACTGAAAAAATTTATGACCCGGTTAATAATCCTTATGCAACAAGCATATACGCCTCCCCTTCCGGGGCGACAATTTTAATCGGCACTCAGGCACATGGAATATACAGGTCAGCGGACTACGGTGAGACCTGGACCCAAATAACTACTGAAAGCGGTATTTCTTATCCTCTGACAATTTCCCCGATCAATGATATTATTGAGGCCGGAAGCGTACTGGCAGCCTCGGGATCCGATGCCGCCGGTGTTTTCTTTTCCTGGGATGACGGAGTAACCTGGTACCAGCGCAATTATATACCGGCAACCGGCGGAAACCTGGCATTTGTCACCAGCATGACAATATTTACTGTTGACTCATCTTTGACCAGGTATTTTGTTTGTGGCACTCAGGGGAATGGCATTTATTATACCAACGACCTATTAAACGGGGGTAACTGGGTTCAAACATCCATACCATGGGATAATGTTATTTTCGACATAACCGCCCGTTCGGATGGGAACTTATATGCAGCTACAGGTTCCGGTATTTATTATGAATATTTTGGTACAAATAACTGGAATTTAGCATCATCTGAGATTAAAGGACTTACAACCAATGGCTCCTCATTATTTATGGATCCTGATAATAAAATCTTTTTTTCAAATTTCAACGGTGTATATATTTCCAACGTTTATCCGGCTTATTTCAGCTTGCATAATAATGGATTAAATGCTTATTATGTAAATAAGATCGACGCAAATTCGGGCTCCGTATTCGTTCCTCTTTACTATGGAAGTCTGTACCGGACAGACGATAATGGCACAACCTGGTTTGATAAAAGCCCAAGTGGTTATGGGACTTATTCTGTTGCTGCTATTCCCGGGTATTCCAATGTTTACGCGCACCAATTAGACGGGTCAATCTGGTCTTCAGCAGATAATGGCGATAATTGGTCTTATCATTCGAATTCTCCAACAATATCCAATACCCTCGAAGCCCTTGATTATTCCGGACCCGTCCTGATGATGGGTGGTTATAATGGCCTCTGGACGTATAAGTTCGATGGTATAAGTTCCTGGTCATGGGTAAAAACATATGACCACTTTACAGCCTGCGCATGCGAGGATGGATCAGTTTACGATATCATACAAGATCCATTTACCGGAGCATTCCTGGCAACATTAAACGGGGTCAACGGCGGTATACTCAAGTCGATCGACGGGGGTATTACCTGGGACCTGATTAATAATTTCGATGCGACAGGAATACCGGTTAATTTCTTTGCAAATAAAATAACAGTTACCGAAACCGGCAAGATATTCGTAACCACCAACGGGAACGGATTATGGGAAAGCACTGACGGCGGAACCTACTGGGTTGTCAATCCAAACTTTATCGGCTATTCGCTTTCCGATATTGAATCAGGCCCGAATGGAAAATTATTTCTTTCTTATTCGGATAAATTATACTTGTCGCAGGATAATGGAATTTCATGGCAGCAGGCTCAAAAAATGCCAAAAAGCATAAACAATTTTGCCATGAATTCCTCGAATTACCTCTTTGCAGCCACTGAATATCACGCTGTTTACAGGTCGCAGGCACCGGTTAATCAAACGATCGCGCAAAACCTTACAAGCCTGATAACTCCTAGTTATAACGCTTTGTCGAACGGTTCAGTTTCCTGGGGAGACTTTAATAATGATGGCCGGACAGACTTTGGCGCAATTGGCACCACCGCCGGCGATGCTGATGTCCTCGAGATATTCAACAATGAATTTCCTGAAAATCTAAACATATACAGAAGCCACCAGCTTACTGGCCTCAGGCAAGCTACGATCCGCTCGTTCGATTCAAATAACGATGGACTTCTTGACCTTTTAGCTACCGGATTCGATAATATCAATTCGAAGTGGGTAACGTATCTGTATAAAAATGAAAATTATGTCCTGAATTATTCGGCTGAATTTGAGGGATTGGAATCCAGTACATTCGATTTCGGTGATCTTAACCGGGACGGCTGGAACGATTTTATTATTGCCGGAAAGGACCCTGCATCCCAATTGCCAAAAACAATCATTTATT
>DATDPY010000437.1:0-6057 GCA_035292565.1 Cyclobacteriaceae bacterium
GGCAAAAAGATCCCCTCAGTAATCCAGGAACAGAATTCCTATGCCGGCATTACAAATAAACTCCTGTCAAAAAGAGTAAACCGTATTTGCGTTGCTTATGAAGGGATGGAAAAATATTTTCCACTGGATAAAGTACTTATCACGGGTAACCCGGTGCGGGATAATCTGTTCGGGCTGGAAAAACTGCGCTCGAAAGCTATTGAACATTTCGGATTCAAAACGGATCAAAAGGTCCTTCTCGTCCTTGGAGGAAGCCTCGGGGCGCGCACCCTGAACCAAAGCATATTTCCGGCGCTTGGGAAATTCCGGGAAAGGGGCATCCAGTTGATATGGCAGGTCGGCAGCATTTATCGAGAGGAATATATGCAAAAGCTGAAGGGCCAGGACCTTTCAGGTATCAGAGTCATGGATTTTATCAGGGAAATGGATATGGCCTATGCCGCTGCCGACCTGGTTGTCTGCCGGGCCGGGGCTCTTACGGTATCCGAATTATGCGCGGCAGCCAAGCCTGCCGTTCTCGTCCCTTCTCCGAATGTGGCCGAGGATCACCAGTCGAAAAATGCCTATGCACTGGCGGCACGCAAGGCAGCCGTGATCGTAAGGGACCCGGATGCCCCCGCAAAATTGCCGGATACATGCATCGATTTGATCGGGAATCAGGCTGAATTAAAACATCTTTCCGATAATATCCGCGTTCTGGCCAGGAGAAATGCAGCGATCGATATTCTTAAAACTTTAACCGGGTTGCTGAACTGATGTTCGATAACAAACATATCGTTTACTTCCTCGGCATCGGCGGCATCGGGATGAGCGCCCTGGCAAGATGGTTTTATGCCAACGGCAAGAAGGTTTATGGATATGACCGCACCGAAACCAGGCTCACCCAGCAACTGTCGGCAGAGGGCATGCACGTGAATTATACAGATAATGCGGAAATTATTCCGAAAGATATCAGGGAAAATGCCGTATCATCTTTAATCGTGAATACGCCAGCGGTGCCAAAGGACTGCAAGCAATTGAACTTTTTTATCGATCATGGATTCGAGATCCGGAAAAGGTCAGAAGTTCTCGGGATGATCACCAGGGACCACTTCAATATTGCCGTAGCAGGCACTCATGGCAAGACGACAACTTCTTCCATGATCGCACATATCCTGAATACAACCGGACATAAAATGACGGCCTTCCTCGGGGGCATTATGCAGAACTATGAAACAAATCTGATCATGGATATCCAGGGCAAGGGTGATTTGATGGTCGTGGTGGAAGCCGACGAATATGACCGCTCCTTCCACCAGCTTTCGCCTGATATTGCCGTGATAACCGCAGCCGATCCCGATCACCTGGATATTTACGGGACGGAAGCGGAGATGAGGAAGGCCTATTCCCAGTTCATCGGCAAGATTCGTCACAACGGCATGCTGATCATTAAAAAAGGATTGACAGATCTTGTGCCGGATAACCGTGCCGACCTGCAGGTCATGGAGTATAACCTTATCCAGAGTAACATACGTGCCGGAAATATAAGGATGGACAGGGAGGAGATGCGCTTTGATTTTATCAGCCCCGATATAGAGATCTCCAATATTCCGTTATCGCAGCCGGGGCATCATAATATTGAAAATGCCATAGCTGCTGTTGCAGCAAGCCTCGCTTTCGGAGCAAACGAACAGCATATCAAGGAAGCATTCTCGACCTACCGCGGTGTTAAACGGAGGTTCGAATACATAATTCACAGTCCCGAACTGGTTTTTATCGACGACTATGCCCATCATCCTTCCGAGATCAGCGCATTCCTGGGTTCGCTGAAGGCGATTTATTCCGGTCGTCATATCACTGTCATCTTTCAGCCCCATTTATTCAGCCGGACTAGGGACATGGCCGAAGAATTTGCAGAAAGCCTATCGGTTGCAGACGACATTCTCCTGCTCGAAATATACCCGGCAAGGGAACTGCCGATCGCCGGCGTTACTTCCGGGCTGATATTCGACAAGCTGAAAACAGTCTCCAAATCCCTTGTGAAAATGGATGATGTAACCGGGATTATAAAAGATAAAAAGATCGAGGTACTGGCAACCTTGGGCGCCGGCGACATAGATAAAATCGTGAGTCCGATCAGGGAAATTTTATTGAAAAAATCATGAAACTGTATCTGAAAATACGGAATGAGGCAAAGTTGTTGTTTCTGACACTAGCGGCAATAATATCTGTTGCGGTTGTCGATGTAAAGGACTCCTCGCGGGTTTGTAAAGAAGTCCATATCAGCATCATTAATCCTGAGTTCAGCAATTTCGTGGCGGAAGATGAGGTCAGGGCCCTTGTTACAGGCGACCAGGCAGTACCCGTGGTCGGAAGTCCTTACTACAGGATTGAACTTAAAGAAATAGAAAAGAGGGCTGAGTCAAACATTTATATCCAGGAAGCCCAGGCATTTAAGGATCATAAGGGGAACCTTCTGGTCGACATCTATATAGCAAAACCCATAGCCAGGATTATCCGGCAGGGAAAGAAAGATTTATATATCAGCGACCAGGGGAACCTTATTGAAACTACAGCCCGGTATACTACGCGGGTAGTATTGATCAGCGGCGCCTTTGCCGACAATCTCAGCGGCAATTTGAAGAAAGACCATCCGCACAGGAAACTGTTTGAATTCCTTGTCCATATTAATCAGGATCCATTCTGGAGCGCCCAGATCTCACAGCTCGATATCGACAGCGACGGGGACATAATCCTCTATCCCCAGGTAACCCGTCAATTCGTACAGTTTGGTAAAGTAGACGAATGGGAAGCCAAACTTTTTAAACTTCGGGTCTTCTACGATAAAATTTTACCCTTTAAAGGCTGGAACACTTATACGAAAGTAAATCTTGAATACGATAATCAAATCATTTGTGAATAACCGGATAAAAATATGGAAAAAGAAAAAATCATTGTAGGTCTTGATATCGGAACCACCAAGACCTGCGCCATCGTAGGCCGCCAGAATGAATACGGAAAGCTGGAAGTTCTGGGAATGGGCAAGTCAGTGTCTGAAGGGGTGGTCAGGGGTATTGTTACCAATATCGAAAAGACGATCAACAGCATTGAATCTGCCATCAGCGAAACCGAAGCACAGTCTGGCATTAATATCAAAGTTGTGAATGTCGGTATTGCCGGACAGCATATCCGAAGCACTGTCCAGCATGGCGGCATCACCAGGGAGCCCACGGATGACGAGATCAACATTGAAGATATTAACCGCCTGACCAACGACATGTATAAGATCGTTACTCCTCCGGGAAGCGAGATTATTCATGTAATGCCGCAGGATTACTACGTGGATTACGAGGACAATATCAAGGACCCTGTTGGAATGACCGGGGTGCGCCTTGAAGCCGATTTTCACATCATCACCGCCCAGACAACCGCGATAAACAATGTGAATAAATGCGTAAGGAGGGCCGGCCTTGAGATTGACAACCTGATCCTCGAACCCCTGGCATCTTCCCTGTCGGTCCTGAGCGAAGAGGAAAAGGAAGCGGGAGTGTGCCTTGTCGACATCGGGGGAGGGACGACGGATGTAGCCGTTTTTCATGAAGGCATCATCCGCCATACGGCCGTGATTCCCTTCGGTGGAAATATTCTGACCAACGATATCAAGCAGGGATGCAATGTGCTTGGGGCCCAGGCGGAATTATTGAAAATTAAATTTGGCAAGGCCATAGCCGAGGAGGCAAGCCCGAACGAGATCGTTTCCATCCCCGGTCTTAAAAACAGGCCGCCCAAGGAGATCTCGATAAAAAACCTTGCCAATATCATCGAGGCGCGGATGCAGGAAATCATCGAGCTGGTCCATACGGAGATCATAACCTCCGGCTTTGAGCAGAAATTATCAGGGGGAATTATCCTTACCGGGGGTGGCGCACAGCTCGGTTGCCTGAAACAGCTGGTTGAATACATGACGGGAATGGATGCCCGGATCGGGTATCCCAACGAACACCTTGGCAAGAGCAAGGTCGACGCCGTGAAGAGCCCCATGTTCGCAACGACCATCGGACTTGTTCTTTCCGGTTTCAGGGCAATCGACGAAAGGGAGAACCGGTACATGAAATCCCATGCACAAGAAGGGTCGAATGCGCGGTACCGGGGACGCGACCGGAAAGGCGCCGGCATGGACATCTTTGCGCGCATCATCGAAAAAACCAAGGGATTGCTTATCGATGACGTTGATGAAAAACAGGATTATTAAAAATGAATCATTATAAACTCAAAATGGAGGACAAAATTATGAGTTCTTACATATTCGATATTCCGGTACACCACAAATCGATCATCAAGGTGATCGGCGTGGGAGGCGGGGGCAGTAATGCCGTTACCCATATGTTTAATCTCGGGATCAGGGGTGTTGAATTCGTGGTATGCAATACCGACCTGCAGGCGCTGCACAGCAGTCCCATCCCGAACAAACTTCAGCTTGGGGCAAACCTCACCGAAGGCCTGGGGGCCGGGGCCAATCCTGAAGTAGGCAAAAATGCGGCCATTGAAAGCAAGGAATCGATCCGCGAACTTCTCAGCGACAAGACTAAAATGGTTTTCATTACGGCGGGCATGGGCGGCGGAACAGGAACCGGCGCGGCTCCCATTATAGCCCGGATCGCGAAAGACCTTGAGATCCTCACCGTTGGCATTGTAACGGCGCCTTTCAAATTTGAGGGCGCCAAAAAGGCCGGGGTGGCAGAGACCGGGATCAATGAGCTAAAAATGTGCTGCGACACGGTGCTTGTTATCGAGAATGAGAAGCTCAGGGAAATTTACGGTAACCTGGCCGTGACCAAGGCGTTTGCCGAAGCCGACAACGTGCTGCTAACGGCAGCCAAGGGAATTGCGGAAATCATCACCGTCTCCGGGTACGTGAATGTAGACTTCGAGGACGTAAAGACTGTCATGAAGAATTCAGGGGCGGCCGTTATGGGCTCTGCCGTTGCCATGGGAGATCAGAGGGCAAGGACAGCCGCAGAGGCGGCCATTACCTCTCCCCTGTTAAACAATACCAATATTCATGGCGCGAAAAAGATTCTCCTTTCCATCACTTCGGGAGATAAAGCAGAACTGCAGATGGATGAACTTTCCATGATCACGGATTACATCCAGGAAAGGACAGGCGCCGAAGCGGAGATCATCTTCGGGCATGGCGTCGATCCTGACCTCGGGGAAAATATCAAGGTAACCGTAATTGCCACCGGCTTCGGGGAATCGCAGAAATCTTCACGTGAACCTAAAAGAAAGGTGTATGACCTCGAACGAAACAGCCAGGCCACCCTATTTGAAGAGAACGCCAAAAAGCCGAAAGCAAAAAAAGCCGACGAAATGGTAATCATTCAAAAGAAGGAAGAACCAAAACCCATCCCTCTTACCATCGAGCCGCCGGTGATCGAGGAGGTCAAGGCGCCTGATCCTGTAAAACTGGAATTAAAGGGCGAATATGAGCTGGAAGAAGCCGCACCGGTTAAGGAGATGTCAAAGGCCGATGAACCCATTCAAGATAATTCGTCCATCGACGAGAAAAAACATTTTCTCATGGAACAGGCCAGGGTGAGATCTGAAAAACTCCACGGCGGAAAAAATACCGGCCTTTCAGACGAAGAATTCCGTGAAAGATGGGAGACGCCTGCATACCTCCGAAAAAATGTGAAACTTCAGGATGTTCCGCATTCCTCGGAACATGATATTTCCAGATATAATCTGAATGACGACAATGCGATCCTGGGAAATAACAAATTCCTTCACGATAATGTTGATTAAAGTGATTTGACGTGGCCCCGATAGTCCTCAGAAAAAATTATCCGGTTGCATACGGCCGGGAACCACGGCAGTCCTCCGCCTCGTTCCCGGCTTTTTTATTTTAAAAAAATACTGTTTCATTACTGCAGGGAAATTTTGTGCCGTCTCTCTTCCTCTATATCCCACATCGAAAATCGAACATCGAAAATCGAACATCGAAAATCGAACATCGAAAATCGAACATCGAAAATCGAACATCGAAAATCGAACATCGAAAATCGAACATCGAAAATC
>DATDPY010000438.1:0-3636 GCA_035292565.1 Cyclobacteriaceae bacterium
ACCAGGCCCAGGACTGGTCGAAGTACCGGAATTTCAATAATTCAAACGACAACCTCGTAAACAATTCGAGGTACGCGGGAGGGATAGAATTCGTGCCGGATATGAATTCGATTGATAATTATTTTTTACGCGCCATTTACAGGGCTGGATTCTCTTATGCAACCACACAGTACCTCGTGGGCAACGCTCCGGTTAACGAGATTGGTATAAATTTTGGTGTATCTTTACCGGTAAGCAGGACATCCTTAGTAAATTTGGCTGTCCAGGCTGGAAATAGAGGAAATAACACTGATTTGGCCATAAAAGAGAATTATTTAAGGATTTCTTTAGGATTTACATATAATGACAAATGGTTTATAAGAAGGCGCATCGATTAAATTTTAAGACAATGAAACTGCATACTTTGCTCATTGTTCCGGCTTTGTTCTTTTCACATTTTGCAGAAGCCCAAATCCAGTCTTCAGGCTGGATATGGCCTGAGGACAGGAAAACCGCAGAAGAAAAATACGTGTTGTATACGGATATGTTCAACCTCAACAATTTCAAGGCCGCGCTCCCGCCATTCACCTGGCTTTTAAACAATGCCCCGCAACTTAATCCTTCGCTTTATATTAACGGTGCGAAAATTTTCGAAAACCTCGCGGAAGAAGAAACTGACGCAAAGAAGAAAATAGAATATGAGGATTCCTGCCTCCTGATGTTCGACCTCAGAATAAAATATTTCAATGAAGAACCCAATGTCCTGAACCGGAAAGCGTACTATGCTTACCGTTTTAAGAATGATGACAAAAGCTTTTACCAGGAACTCTATGACTTGTTTAACAAAACATTCGATCTGAATAAGAATAATTTCTGGGATAACAACCTGGTTCCTTATATGGACGTGGTGAGGAGATATAAACTGGGCGGCGGCGCCTTAACCGACGAACAGATACTCAATATCTATGAAAAATTGACTGATGTAATCGACTATAAAGTGAAACAGGGGCAGAATGTCGACAAATTGAACGGGTACCGCGAACAGATTGACGATATCCTTACGGGAATTGTAAAAGTTGACTGCAAATTCATCGAAGAAAATATGCTGCCCAAGCTAAAGGCCAGCCCCGAAGACGTTAAGTTAGCCAAGAACATATTCAAGCTGGCCTTTGTGGGCAAGTGCACCGAAAGCCCGGCATTTCTTGAATCGGCCGTCATCGTACAAAAATATGAACCGAGCTATGGGATGGCCAAGCTCATCGGCGACCGCTGCTTAATCACGGAAGATTATCAGAATGCCCTCAAATATTACAAGGAAGCCGTGGGTCTCACCGAGGAAAATACCAAGAAAGCCGAGTTATACCTTAACCAGAGCGACGTATATCGCCGCATTGGGCAAAAAGCCAATTCAAGAGATCATGCCCAAATGTGCCTCAGGGTTGATCCGTCGAAGGGCGATTGCTATACAATGATCGGGAATCTGTATTTCGGCAGTTATGATGATTGCAAACAGGGTGTGAATCCTGTGGAAGACAGGGCGATCTTCATTGCGGCCTATGAAATGTACAGGAAAGCCGGTAATTCTGCCATGATGTCCCAGGCCAAGGCTCAGTTTCCGACCATGGAAGAGATATTCACCTTTAATATGGAAGTTGGACAGCCTGTTAAAGTCGGCTGCTGGATCGATGAGGTAGTCACCATCCAGAAACGCGATTAAGAAAACAAGACTCATTTATAAACGGTCAGTGCGTAACATTGACCGTTTTTAATTTTACCGGGTAGAATAATTCATGTTCCGCAGTTTATTCATCATATTTCTGATCCTCACCGGATCCTGTTCCGAGATTATCAAAAAAACGGAACCATCCATATATAACGGCCCCCTGCTTGAACTCAATAACGTCGAAACCCTGTATAGCGATTCGTCGGTGGTCAGGCTGAAGTTAAATGCGAAAAAGCAGCTTGAATTCGACAATAATGACCGGGAATTTCCGGAGGGAATCCATTTCGAAATTTATGATACCGACGGATCCCTGTCGAGTATCATTTCGTCTGATTATTGCTATTATTACCACGAAACGGACCTTTGGAGGGCATTAAGGAACGTGGTGGTCCGGAATGTGAAATCGGGGGATCAATTGAACACCGAGGAGCTCTTCTGGGAGCAGAAAAAGGAGCTGGTCTATACCTCTAAATTCGTAAGGATCGAAACCGAGGACGAAATCCTTATGGGCGAGGGGCTTAGGGCGAAACAGGATTTTTCGTGGTGGACGATCCTGAATGGCAAAGGAACCATTGTATTGGATGAAGAAAACCAGTAACGTGATCATAATTTCATTAGCTTTAGGCTTTACTGTCATAGGCATTCACCAGGCAGTCATGGTTGGATTCGGTAAATCTTACTGGATTTTTATGCTCGCCATATCCCTGTATCTTTGGTATTTCATCAGGGTAAAGCATAATTCGGAATAATCGTCACGGTGCAGGAGAATTCTGTAATAATCATCATTTCTCTCCTTTTGTCCGGTTTTTTCTCGGGCACGGAAATAGCCTTTATTTCAGTCGACAAACTGCTTATTGAAATCGATCGGGAAAAAGGCAAGATTGGCGGACGGATCATTTCCCGCTTTCTTCGACATCCCTCCCAGTTCCTGGGCACGATGCTGGTGGGGAATAATATCGTAAACGTGGTCTACGGGATTTTTATGGCAAATTTATTCGAGCCGATTCTTGCCAACAATCTCCCTGAAGTGATCAACAACCCAACGACCATCTTTTTATCCCAGACCATTTTAGCCACGCTGATTGTACTGATTACCGGGGAATTTATCCCGAAAAGTATTTTTTATATCAATCCTTACAGTTTTCTGACAACCCTGGCCGTGCCCATATTGATCATTTACAGCATCCTGTACCCGCTTGTTTACATTATCGTTGGCTTTTCCAAATTTGTGATCACGCGTATAATCCGACTGGAATTTAAGGAAGACGCTCCGGTGTTCGGGCTGACCGACCTGAATAATTTTATCCAAAACAGGCTTAATGAAAAAAACAGGGCGAGCCTGCTCGAGCTCGACACAACGATTTTGTCCAATGCCCTGGAATTTAAAACGGTGAAAGTAAGGGAATGTATGATCCCGAGGACCGATCTCCGCGCCGTTGATGTGACCGACGACATTGACGTCCTGAAAAAAGAATTCATCGACAGCGGTTATTCCAAGATATTGGTTTACCGGGATTCGATCGACGAGATCATCGGGTATTGTCATACGCTTGCGATGTTCCGGCGGCCGAAGAATATTGATGCTATCCTGTCGCCCATCATGATTGTTCCCGAAACCATGCCGGCTAACGAGCTGCTGGTCCAGTTCATCACCGAAAGGAAAAACATTTCCCTGGTTGTCGACGAATTCGGAGGAACCTCCGGTATCGTTACCCTTGAGGATATCATGGAGGAAATATTCGGCGAAATTGAAGATGAACACGATGAACAGGATTACATCGATCAAATGCTGGATGAAAGGAATTTCCTGTTAAGTGCAAGACTCGAGATCGATTTCCTAAACGAAAAGTACGGGCTTGGAATCCCTGAGGGCGATTATGACACCCTCGGCGGATATATACTCTCCATTACCCGCGATATGCCCTCCGTGAATG
>DATDPY010000439.1:0-10647 GCA_035292565.1 Cyclobacteriaceae bacterium
AGGACAGAGAAAGCAGCCAAATACGGGGATGCCAAATTGAAAAAAGAAATGGATTCCCTCAGCAAGGCGAAAGAATGGCTGGAAAAGGGGAATAACATCAGCACGATGGAAATCCATGAGACCGAAGAATTGTATTACAGGAAGGATTTGCAGTTGCTTACGATCAAACCTGAAATTTACATTGCCAATGTTGAAGAGCATTCCCTTAATGGCAACCTGTATGTGGACATGCTGAAAAATTCCATTTCCCCTGACAGGGCGGAGCTGATCATCATCTCGGCTGCTTTGGAAGCCCAGCTCGCCGAACTAAACGACGATGAAAAAATGATGTTCCTTAAAGAATATGGCCTGGAGGAGCCTGGATTGAATAAACTGATCAAGGCTGCCTACCATATTCTCGATCTCATAACCTTTTTTACGGTGGGAGAAAAGGAAGTTAAGGCCTGGACCGTCCGCAGGGGCTGGAAAGCCCCGGAAGCAGCGGGTGTTATCCATACCGATTTTGAAAAAGGTTTTATTCGGGCTGAAGTGATTAAATATGACGAATTTATCCATTATCGAAACGAATCAGCATGCCGGGATGCCGGCAAAATCGCTATTGAAGGCAAAGATTACATTGTACAGGACGGGGATATAATGCACTTCCGATTCAATGTTTGATGATAAGTACAGGATTATCCCGGGATTATGGATTTAATAATTTTAAGAATAAAACATTAAATATTCCTAAAAAATGCATTTTTTTTGATTTAATACTTTTAAATTTAAAAAATAAGAGAATTATTTATATAATTTTTTCGGCGGAATCTATGTACCGCTTAAGGGGATTAAATATATTTGAAGATTACTTGTTTCACTTTTTGGTCTAAAGAGAGAGGCTTTGAGAATAAGAATAATTTTTATCCTAAAAAATAAAGGAGGATACGTACCTTTTCATCATCAGTTCCTGCTGGCCCAGCTGATCAAGGGAATTCTTTTGAAAGGTGGCAAAGAGGAATATTTTACCTATAATAAATATAACTTCTCCGGGCTGAAAGGCCAGATCAAGATCAGCAGGAACGGGCTTCATTATTATTCAAGCAGGATAACCCTGGTATTTTCGTGCCTGAATAAGGATTTCCTCGATTATTTTATAAAAAATTTGTTTGATTTTCCTCAAATCGAAGTGGGTAACCTGATACTTATCCCGGAAAGCGTTGAGGAAGAGGAAATTCCAAAATTGGAGAATGAAACAAAATTTGTCTGTATCTCCCCAATGGTATTGCTATCACCCAAATTCAATGATACCGAAGGAAAGAAATTCATTTCTCCCGATACCGATGAGTTCTCCGATCTCTTGTATGAATCCACATTGAAACGGATGGAAAGATCAAAGCTCTTCCCGCCGGAAAAATTACAGTCCTTTTATAAGTTCCAGGTTGTCCCTGACCTTATCTATCTTCAGAAAATCAGGGAAAACCAGAAAAAATTCGCCAGGATATACCCGCTCTATGATATGGATGTAAAATATGAAGTCCGCGGTTATACCTTCCCGTTTATCCTGTATGCCGCTCCAGAAGTTCAGAATTTTGTGTTCCTGCTGGGGATGGGTGAATTTACTTATAAAGGATTCGGCATGCTTGACCTGGCAAATATTGATCCCACCCAAAGGACCAAAACTTATAAGATCGAAAATTACATTTAACCGTCATCACGGGTCCGGAATGCCACATATCCCGCAGCTAGCTGGTTGATTCTTGAAAATGGCCGGTAATACACAATGATGTCGTAGACATTCTCGGTATCAAAATGATTACCTTCAACTTCGAAGTAATTCTTTCCGGATGACAGGTAATGATACTCATAATACCCTTCCTTTAATAATACATCAACAGTATACCCGCCGATATCCGGGACATAGCTCATCCTGAATTCGGGCAACAATTGCCGGAGGCTTATTTCTCCATAAAGGTATAAATCGGAATTCATTCTTGAACCCGTTTGCAGAAAAAAATGGGTTAGGATATAATCGGCCTCGTCAGTCGCGTCGTTTCCATCCACCGTTGAAATATAATAAGCTCCGTCAAGGTCCTTCCAGAACCCGTAGGATTCGCGTGAACGAGGTTTATCGATTGCCGCATATGCATCTATCCCTTCGGGCCGTACATCAAGACGGGCCACATTTCTCCCCGAGGTAAGGGAGGACCTCATATCAATATAACGGTATTCATTCCCGCCCTGAAAATTATTTTCAAGATTGAAGTGGCGGTATTCAAGAATTTTTTGCTGTTCATTCACCACGGTAGGAGCCAGGCCGGATATGACATTTACCCAGGAATAATTCTGACGGATTACAACTACAAAATCCTTTTGCGGGATAAACGATTCCACACCCTTGTAATCGATGGTAAATTCCACCTGTTGATGGGTGCTTCTTTCGGAGATTCCTGTAGAAATAACCAGCTTTGGTGAGATCCTGAGCAGATCGTCATATAGGATATACCTTCTCGACAGGATAATATTATCGGGATTACCCTGCTCGTAAACATATATTAAATAATTGCCCGGGATCTTTACCTCTGGGAGGATTACTGAGTAATGTGTATATGGGATTTTTGTGTTCACGGAATATTTCGAGGTGGTTATGTCCGTTTCATTATATGCATCGAGATATTCGATGGAATTCAGTCCCGAGGGTGTCCAATCCCAGTTGCATAAAATGATTTTTGCCTGGTAATACCGGGCATCTTCATATAATTCGTCGAATTCAAGGTGAAATGGATAATTTTGATTTATCGGGCGTATAGGCGGATTTAAAATTAATTCTGGCTCGCCGTTATCGGCATATAACTTAACTGATTTGATATTGGGGTTATATATTTGATCGTTATAAACCAGTAAGCCTGGTTCACCATACCGGGACCGGGCTGGTATCATGAATGAAATTATTCCGGCGAAAAGAATATGAAATACAGGAGGGAACATGCTTTAAAATGAAGGTTCCATTCAAATTTTTCCGATATTTTCCAAAGATAAGGAATTTAAATTCCAACTTTTTTGTTGATTCCAGTGTCATTACAGTCAGAAACGCAGAATATTCTCCGGCAGGTTGATGGATGATAATGAGTTACTTGCCGCCTGTATCCGGGATGATCGGGTGGCCCAAAGGCAGCTATATGAAAAATTTGCCGCCAGACTCATGGCTGTGGGCATGCGTTATTCCAGATCGAGGGCAGAGGCAGAGGATATTCTTCAGGAATCATTTATTAAGATATTTAAAAACCTGGGCAACCTCCGTGAAAGGAGCAATATAGGGGCGTGGATGAAAAAAATTGTAATAAATACGGCGATAAACCACAAGCGGGGAAAGCTTTATCTCTTTCCAATGGTCGACGTTGAAAAGATCAATAAAAGTTATGATGAATCGGTAGCATTGTCGGATTACCGCCTCGATGAACTATTTGAGATGATACGGAGATTACCTTTGGGATGCCAGTTAATCTTTAACCTGTTTGCAATCGAAGGATTCAGTCATAAGGAAATTGCCGAAAAACTGAACATAAGCGAAGGAACATCAAAATCACAATATTCAAGGGCAAAAATGCTTTTGCAAAAGAGAATTGCCGAAGATCGAAAAAACAGTTATGAAAAGCTCAGGTAGTCACGATTTCGAAAATGCCTGGAGGCAGCAATTTGAAAATGCGGCCGTAGAACCTGATGACCGGGTATGGGCCAAAATCGACGCGGATTTGGCAAACAGGAAGGCTGATGCTTATAAAAAGCGTGTCCTCTTTTTTAAGCTTATGGCCGCGGCATCCTTTTTGTTTGCTCTGGGAATTGGATATTATGCCTTTTTCCTGTCACCCACCCGAATGCAGGCAACGGAAAAAGCCAGGGATATAGAAACTGAAAATCCGGTTATTTCATCCGGGGCCGTTATGCCTGATGACTCAACCAGTCTGTCCGACATGCAACATTCGCCGGAACAGTCGGGGGGCGCTGTGACGGGGAACCAGGATCATCTGCAGGAACTGCCGGCATCCATGAGCTTAGCCGATAATTCTGAAAATGAAGCGATCGTACCCGATAATAAAAGCATCCTCGAGAACGATTTAAAGTTGACTTTTACCGGCCAGGAAAGAGTCCTGAAGAAGAGACTGCCGGCTGATAAAATCCCTTATACTCCCAGGTACCCGGCATTCCGGAGTATAGGATCTAATATATTGGAAACGGCTTCAGTACGGGAGAGCCCAAAGGAACTATGGGCGGGGATCAATATGGCGTCTGGCTTATTTGATCCGAATATCACCTATGGTCAAAGAACTTCCCTGATTGGATCTGCATTCGCCGCGGACAGAGACAGCCAGCAGGCAACAACCCTAAGCAATAACAGCCAATACCTGAAACCGGAAAAGCCGGAATATAATGCCAGGATCTCTTATTCCTACGGCATAAATATGGGCACCAGGCTTACCGACAAATGGATCCTGACCGGCGGGGTTGGTTACCAGCTTTCAAAAAGTTCCACAACCGTGAATAAATATGTCGAAGCCGGGGATGAATCCGCACGGTATGCATTCCAGTCAAACGGGACTGATTTTAATAATCTTGACGGTATAAAATCATTAAATTTGTCGGTATCTGAAATTGATTATAACAGCTACTTCGAGTTCCTGTCGGTACCGGTTAATGCAGGTTATATCCTGATTGACAGTAGATTTAAATGGATCATTAATGGTGGGATCTCTACCGAATTCTTTATAAAAAACAGGCTATCCGATCCGGATAATTTCCTGGAAAGCGTTGAAATATATCCGGGTCAGGAGTCGCCTTACAATTCAATGTTGTTCAGCGGCGTATTTGGGACAAGCATTTATTTGCCTTTCCTGAAAAATTACCAGGCCACGCTTTTCCCATCATATCGTTTCGGTCTAAACTATCTGACCAGGGAAAGCGCGTCATTTAACAGCAAGCCTTCAGCATTCATGATTAATGCCGGGGTATCGTATTTATTTAAATGAAACGGACCTATATCCGTGTTTGTTCATTATGTAAATTTGCAAAAAGTAAATTGGACGTATATATGAAATATTTTAGCTTCTTTTTTCTCTTTCCTGTCGTATTTCTTTCGTCGTGTGGTTTTAAGGATAACCATGTTGAACCTGTCCTGGTTAGTGAATTTTATTTTGATGAGGATAACGAAGGATGGGAGCCGGCCTACGCGAATTATGATCCCGCCCTTGAAGACACATTCAGGTTTAATTTCGGGCATAAAACTTTTGCTGCGCCGGGGGGCGACGATTCCCTTACGGCCATTTATCAAACCTTCTTTAACGCTAATAACCAATTATTCGCTTATATCAAGCGGAAGATCGGGGGTTTGGAGCCTAATACGTCTTACAGGCTGATTGTAGGCGTTGACCTGTATTGCCAGTTGATTGAACCTTTTACAGGGGACCTGAATAGCATCTCTATAGGTTCATACCTGAAAGTTGGGGCATTCACCGATGAACCCGTCAATAAGGTTATCCAGGATTCGCTGAGCTCAGGCGGGACCTTCGTGGTGCCGGATTTTGATACAGGAGTTGATTACAATTCCGGCAATGATTTGAAATATGTCGGGAAAATTATTCAGACCAGGTTGGAGGAGGATCCACAACTCCTGGCTACAAATAATGCCGATACACCAATCATTGTCACTTCGGATGCCGGCGGATATATATGGACTGTTGTCGGGGCAAATACAAATGTGCCCCTGTACCAAAGCATTCATTACATGGCCATTGGCATGCAGATCCAAAAAATGCCTGATTGATTCCAACCTTTTAATCCTTGCTCGTGTCATAGGGTAAATGGACCTTTTAATACTTTTCTTATGACAGTATCTTCCGGGCGATTACTGGGAATTACCCTTGCATCGGCAGCTTTTTTGTGTGGCTGCAGGGATAAATGCGATACCACATATACCTATAAATCTTATGAACCCGTTTATTCAACAGTCGCTGAGGTAAGAAATGGTGTAGATTTTAAAGAAGCGGAGGAGATCGGCGTACCGGGTAAAATTTACCTTTTTGGACCCTACCTTTTTATAAATGAAATCGGGAAAGGGATTCATATCATTGATAATACCAATCCTTCAGCACCTGTAAACCAGGCATTCCTGGCCATCCCGGGGAATTATGATTTGGCTGCTAAGGATCATTCATTATATGCCGACAGCTATATTGATTTACTTGTGTTTGACATCAGCAACGTTAACGAGATTCAATTAAAGAAAAGACTTGAGGGTGTATTTCAAGATTCCTATGATACCTGGATGTCAGTTGATGGATCAAGTTCCATCATCACGGAATGGATTGAAACGGAAAAGGAGACCGTATATGACGAATGCGAAGGCATATGGCCGGCATTTATGCGGACGGACAATGTTGTATTCATGTATGGAGCTGCAGATGTGGCCATTGGAAATTATTCAAATAACAGCGTTGCCCCGGGAGGCAGCAATTCAGGGATTGGCGGTTCAATGGCCAGGTTTACCGTTGTAAACGATGTCCTTTATACTGTTGGAAGTTCCAGGTTAACTGTTTTTGATGTCTATAATTCTCCCGATCCCCTCCTTAAAAGTACAGTTGATATCGGATGGGGAATTGAAACCATATTCCCCTATGAAAATAACCTTTTCATTGGCTCACAAAACGGTATGCATATATACAACGTATCGGAACCTGAATTGCCTGAATATATTTCTACCTTTGCCCATGTGAGCAGTTGCGACCCTGTTGTGGTGAATGATACGGTCGCTTTTGTAACATTAAGATCCGGGAATGCCTGCCAGGGATTTACCAATCAGCTCGATGTTATCGATATTAAAGATCTCCATAGTCCTGCTTTGATTAAAACCTATCCCATGCTCAACCCGCATGGCCTCGGACTTGACGGAACCACGCTTTTCTTGTGCGAAGGGAGTTACGGATTAAAGGTTTTTGATATTTCGGATATTTTAAATATTGATGATCACCTTTTAAAATTCTACGACGAATTCGACGCTTTTGATGTAATTCCGCATAATGAAGTTCTCATCATGATAGGAAACGATGGCTTATACCAATTCGATTATTCCGATATTCAGAATATTTCATGGATGAGTCGTATTGATATTGTTCAGCCGCTCTGAACAAAATGAAAGTCTTTTTCTTTTCTGCATGCCTTGCAATTATTGCGTTTTTTATAATACCAGGCGAAGGTTTGTCCCAGGATTCTTCCTTTGTTAAAGCCGAGGTATTCCTTATCAACGGCAACCGGATATCGGGCCGCCTGTTAATGAACAACCAGGACTCTTCGGTTTCAATTATTCCCACTGGAAATATGAATATTAATGTTCCGTTAAATATTATTAAGTCCATTATCTTTTACCCGGAAGGAGCGGAGCCGGCGTCAAGGGGTTCGCGTGTTGAATATTTCAACAATACCGCGTTCGGTTTTGGAATGGGGAAATCATCGGAATCGGGTAATGCGGCCGCAACCATAAGTGCCGAAATGACTCATGGCATTTCTGTCAGGCCATGCCTGCAGTTAGGTATCGGATTAGGTTTTGAAGTATACGAGATGGTATCGGTTATGCCGTATTATATTTCCGTCAGTGGCGATATATTGAAGAACAAGGTCACACCGCATTATTATTTACAAGCAGGACGATCGTTAGCCTGGGAAAATGAAAATTATTATTATAATTATTCCAGTGTGAAAGGGAAGTCGCTTTTCTCCCTTGGGTTTGGTTACAAGGTTTACGCCGGGGATCGGGTAAATATCGGGACTTCCGTTTACTACAAGTTGCAGAATGTTGAGCTAATTAATGATAATGGCTTTGGGACGTACCGTACGGAAAGAAAATATAACAGGATAGGGTTAAAGATCCATTTCGGGTTCTAGAAATTCCCTGATGAAAATTTCTCAAGCTCATTGAAGGTCTCCATCCAGGCTTTTTGTTTTAATTCAATTTCCCTGTTGACTTCATTTAATTTTGTTATTAATTCAGCGAGCTTTACCTGGTCGGCATAATTCTCGGTTTTGCCAAGATCGGTTTCAATATTTTTCTTTGAAACCTCAAGTTGTTCCAGGACCTGGTCAATTTCTCCAATCGTTTTTTTCAGCGCCCTTTCTTTTTTCTGGTATTCCTTCTGATCATTTCGTTTTATCGGCATCCGTTTTACATGCGGCTTTTTAGGCAAAGTTGATTTCGGCGATAAAGCAGGGACCGGGTTCTTGAGGCCGGAGGCAAGGTATTCAGATAATTTTCCGGGATATTCCTTGACCTGGTAATCCCTGATATACCATATCTTATTGCAAACATCTTCGATAAACTGACGGTCATGCGATACAAGTACATAGGTCCCATCATACTGGACAAGGGCGTTTTTCAATATGCCTATGGAATAATAATCGAGGTGGTTGGTTGGTTCATCCAAAAGTAAAAAATTGGCATCGCTCAGGATTACTTTTGCCAGGGCTATTCTTGCCTTTTCCCCGCCTGATAAAACCTTGATTTTCTTATATATTTCATCTCCGGAGAATAAGAAACAACCCAGCAGCGTTCTAAGCTCAATATCAGTTCTTTGGGAACCGGTATCCGCCAATTCGGTGATCAAGTCATTTCCAAGGTTTAACGACTCGAGCTGGTGCTGGGCGTAAAAGGCGATGGTTACATTATGACCTGTCTTTCTGTATCCTGAATATTCCTCGGTATTCGCAAGAATGCGCAACAGGGTAGACTTACCCTCCCCATTAGCCCCGATCAGCGCAATTTTATCGCCTTTTTCTACCGACATCCCGGTTTCGTGGAAAATCCGCAAGGAATCGAAATTTTTTGTGATATTTTTCAGCTGTAATATATGCCGGCCAGGCTTAACCCTGGTTTTAAACCGGAAGGATACCAATTTATCCGCGTTGGATACCTCTTCGATCAGATCGATCTTCTCAAGCGATTTTATCCTGGACTGTACCTGTCTGGCCTTGCTGGATTTTGCCCTGAACCTGTTAATAAATCGCCGGGTGTCCTTGATCATTTTTTGCTGGTTGGTGTAAGCATTTTGCTGGAGTTCTGTCCTTAATTCCTTCTGCTCCATGAAAAAAGAATAATTTCCCTGATATGTATTAAGCTTCAGGGAAGCAACTTCGACTGTAATATTGATGATATTATTCAAGAACAGTTGATCGTGGGAGACTATGATTAGAGCTCCCTTGTAGGATTTCAGGTAATTTTCAAGCCACTGAATGGCAGGCAGATCCAGGTGATTGGTTGGTTCGTCAAGCATAAGAAGGTTGGGTTGTTCGAGAAGCAGCTTAGCCAGCACTACCCGCATTCTCCAACCTCCTGAGAATTCATTCATAGGGCGGGTATGATCTTCATTCCTGAATCCAACACCTTGAAGAATTTCCTGGGCTTTCGAGTGTATCCTGTATCCCTCATTTAATTCATACTTATCCTGTAGTGCAGAGATCTCATTTAATATTCTTTTATCGTAATCTCTGGAAATCTTTTCGGATAAGGCAGCAATCCTGTGTTCGATGTTTACAATATCATCGAACGCCTCCATAACTACTTCCACGATAGGCTTCTCGCTTTTAAGGGAGAGCATGTCCTGATTCAGGTATCCAATTGTAGAATCATTGCTTCTTGTAACAACACCTTCGTCAGGGGTACATTCCCCGGCAATGATCCGAAGAAGTGTCGTTTTGCCGCTTCCGTTTAGGCCCACAAGTCCGACAGCGTCTCTGGAACCAATGTTCAAGGATGCATGATCAAAAATTTTCTTTGTTCCCGCATAATAGCTCAGGTTACTGATCGAAAGCATGTCCGGATAAGGGGTAATATTGGACAAAAATGCAAATAAATGGGAAATTCTGACTGAATTGCGTCCGCTTCAGATAATATTGATCTCCATATCGAGATCTATATTGAATTTTTGGTACACCGACGACCTTATTTCAAGGACCAGCTCATATATTTCTTTCCCGGTGGCATTGCCAACGTTGATCAACACCAGGGGCTGTTTTTCAAATACACCGACATGGCCTCTGCGAAAACCTTTCCAGCTACATTTTTCAATTAGCCATGCTGCAGGAATTTTTTTTTGCCCGCCCGGCAGCGCATAGGAAGGGATGCTGCCGTGTAAACTCTCCATCCTGGCAAACTCTGCATCAGGGATCACCGGATTTTTAAATACACTTCCCGCGTTCCCGGTCACTTCCGGATCGGGCAATTTTGAACTTCTGATTCCGGTCACAATTTTGCTTATTTCAAGAGCTGTAAGGGAATTAGTTCCTTTATCGCCGATCTTTTCACGGATGTCTTTATAAGAAATATTGAATTCATTTTTTTTATTGAGTCTTAAGGTTACGGATAAAATCAGGATTTTCCCTTTGAGATCTTTTTTAAACACACTGTCGCGATAACCGAAGCTGCAGTCTGTGGTATTTAAAATGAATACTTTGCCGGTTTGGAGTTCGATGACTTCGACATATTCCAGGAAATCTCCAAGCTCGGCCCCATACGCCCCTATGTTTTGCACAGGTGCGGCTCCCAGGGTGCCGGGGATCAAAGTCAGGTTTTCAAGACCCTGGTATCCCATATTCAAAGACAGGGATACAAAATCGTTCCAGGCAATACCC
>DATDPY010000440.1:0-10436 GCA_035292565.1 Cyclobacteriaceae bacterium
GCCTGGAGAAATGCCCCACTAAAATCCCCGGATTTGAATGCCCTGGTTTTTTTCAGGAAACCGTCGGTATTGTCACTATTCGAAAGGTCGGCCGATGTTACGACCATGTTCTCAATTTTAGAGGCGAAAACGGCCAGTGCATTTTTAGAAGCTGCTCTCGTTGCAATGCCCTCTTTTTGCTCAATCGTCCGGAAATCAAGTGCAGGTATTTCGAGTGAGAAGAATTTCCTGAGTTTCGATGCAAGTTCCGGATTGGATTTTCCCCATTTTTCCTGAAATGCCTTTTTTTCTTTTGCCCTTTCTGATTTCCTGCGTTTGATTTCAGCGTAATATTCTTTAACGTCCGGAAATATTTTGAATGGGTCCGCAGGATCTCCGCCAAGGTTTTCAATGGTTTTGTTGGCAGAACCCCCGGCTTTTGACAGGGGCATCCCGTGGGTCTCGACCTCGTTTTCGAAACTCTCGCCGTTTTCTTTGAGGGCTCCTTTCCCCATGATCGTATTTCCGATAATCAGGGTGGGCTTATGCTTTTCATTCAGCGCCTGTTTAAGCGCATTCCTGATCTGGACGTGGTCGTTGCCTTTGACCGTGATGACGTTCCAGCCCCAGGACTCATATTTTTTAGCCGTGTCTTCTTTTGTTACATGGCTGGTCGGAGAAGAAAGCTGGATCCCATTTGAATCATAAAACATGACCAGGTTATTCAATCCCAGGAAACCTGCCAGACGGCCAGCTCCCTGAGAGATCTCTTCCTGGACACCGCCGTCACTGATATAGGAATATATCCTGTGCGACATCCAGTCGCCAAACCGGGTTACCAGGAATTTTTCGGCAATAGCGGCACCCACGGCAAAGGTATGTCCCTGGCCCAGGGGCCCGGAGGTATTTTCAACTCCGCGTTTAATATCTCTTTCCGGGTGACCGGGGGTGGGGCTGTCCCATTGCCTGAAGTTTTTAATTTCGTCGGTTGTGTAATAACCGAACAAATGAAGGATGGAATAAAGCATGGGCGACATATGGCCCGGATCCAGGAAAAACCTGTCACGGTTGATCCACTCAAGATCATTGGGATCGAATTCGAGGAATTCCGAAAACAGAATATTGATGAAATCAGCTCCGCCCATGGCCCCGCCGGGGTGGCCGGATTGTGCCTTTTCGACCATGGATAGGGCGAGGATTCGAATATTGTCGGCTGCCTGGTTAACGATCTTTGGATTTGTTAAGTCCATGTATGGAATGATATTTAGGGTTATACTTGATAGGAAAATTTTACAAAGCTATGAGTTTTAACTAGATTTTTAAATGCGTTCGGCATTTTCAATCAGGTATTTTTCAGCTTCCAGCGACCAGAGGCCGCCATGATCTGAACAGATCTCATGAAGTTTTTGGAAAAGGGGATTTTCTTCCCTGCCGAAGTCCTCGATGGCGGTCAGCGGCAGGTTTAAATGCGTGTACATCAGCTTTTTGCCGCCCGGTATATTTGGAAGGTTTTTCGTGGTTTCAGGCACGGCATTCAATCCTCCGATATGGGTCACAAGGATTTCGGGGTGGAGAAGGTCTTTCGACATCATTTCGAGCGATTCGATCATATCGTCGGTATTACCTCCGCTGGTGCCCACAATATGGGTGCGATGGTAATGGGCGTCATAAAAATTAAATTCGGCTTTGAAATTCGGATCCGACGGACCAGCAAAAAAATTCAGGCATCCGTCCAGCCCAAGCATGGCGTTTGCCTGTTCAACCAGCGACCTGACCGGTGCAAAAATCAGCACATCGTCGTATCCATTATCCCCTGTGAGGTCCCTGAGAAATTTTACCGGGTTGGGGATATCGGTTGTGTTGAAATATTTAAGTTCAACTCCAAAACGCGCTGCTTCTTCCACCGGGATCAACTGTTCGGCTCTTTTGATCCGCATTTCATTGATATCGGTAACCGCAATGAATTTCGGCCGCCGGTCGCAATGGATGACATAATCCAGGGCAGCCATTCCCATGGGCCCAACGCCAGCCAGAACAGCCATATTCCCGCCTTCAACAATTCCCATTTCATGGATGTACGACCCCCCTTTGGTATGGTAATGTGCGTGGAAGGTGCCGGCAACGCAGGAATAGGGTTCGGAGAGGGCAGCAGGGAAAAATCCCTGCCCGTGGTATTCGAGAAGGCAATTCATTTCCATGACCTCTGCGGGAATAACTACGTAGGTGGCATCCCCGCCGATATAATGATAGGAATAGCCCGGCGCATCGAGACTGCCCTTGTAATTTAGCGCCGGCTGAATCGAGAATTTACTGCCTCCCCGGAATTTTCCGGCCCATTTTTTTCCGATGGTTACCAGTTCCCCGCTGAATTCGTGGCCGATGATCACCGGCCTTTCGGCAACATCCTTTGGAATTCTTTTATGGTCTGTCCCCAGTTTGGTAGCCTTGTAGGATGACATGCAGAGGCTGTCGGCCATAACCTTTGCCAGGATCTCATCCTCTTTAATGGAAGGCAGCTCGAATTCATCGAGCCGAAGATCATCTTTACCGTGAAGCCTCACTGCTTTCGTTTTCATCAAGGATCATTGGTTAGTTCAACATAATTTGTCCTCCCGTAACAGGGATAGCCTGCCCGGTTTCATACTCCTGATCGATCAGGTAAAAAATGGTCTTGACAATATCTTTCGGCGTGCACCCCCTGCCCATGGGTACCTTGGATTCATAGAATTTTTTAACATCACTGATATTCTTAGCGCCGGGCACTTTACCGGTATTCAGGTATTGCGCAAAAAGGCCGTCCTTCGGATCCGACCATAAGGGCCCTTCGAAATAATTCCCGGGACATACCGCGTTGACCTTAATATGGTATGGGACCAGTTCGAGGGCAAAGGACTGCACCAGGCCGATCGACCCGAATTTACTTCCCGCATAGGCAAAATTCCTGTTGCTCCCGGCCAGGCCTGATTTACTGTTTACCTGGATAATATCCATATACATCGATGTATTGTATTGATGCTGCAGCTTCATGACCGGCGTGCAATATTTCGTGCAAATAAAGAACCCCTTATAATTAACGTCGGTGACAAATGAAAACGATTTTTCATCCATTTCCTCAAGACCACCGGCTTTCAAAACCCCGGCATTGCTTACCAGGACATCAAGTCCGCCGAATTCCTTCACCGTTTCGAAGACCAGGTTCGTGACCGACCCGGGATTGGTTACATCGCATTCAACGAACAAGGCCCTTTTCTTTCCTGCCCTGGCATTTATTTCCGATTCGGTTTTCAAGCCTTCTTCCCGGTTGTTATCGGCGATCACAACATAACCACCTTCATCCACCATTTCCTCAACGATACCGCGGCCGAATCCCAATGCCCCTCCGGTGACAATGAAAACCATGTTCTGTACCCGCCCGTTTTTAATGTTCTCATTCGGGATCGAAAGGGTGGAACCTTTCAGGAATTCACCAAGGTAATGGGATACCTCCTCGGCGGAAAACCCGATGCCTGCCAGACATAGATCTTTTATGCAAATAATCCCCGAGGTGAAGTTCGATTCAGAATGCCTGTTGTTGAAGGCCCCGATGATCTTTTCAGGAATGCTTTCATTAATGTACAGGCCATCGATGCCGTTGAGAATGTCTTCGAATTTTTTCTTCGATTTTCCGATGGCGGCAATCTGATCGGAATAATTGCATTTGATAACCGGGCTCAGTCCAGACTGGGTCAGGAGTGCGCGTATTGCCGGGATGACAGATGTGATCTTTGGATCGAGGGGAAGGGCTTTCATGATCCTGAAAAATTAATGATGAATAAAATGGCGGATAACCGCATTCCCGAATCTAACAAACTCCTCTTTCTTTCCAAGCCGCGGAGCTCCGTTTTTTTCGAGGTATCCTGTTTCCCCCCCGGCGATAAGGAACTGATGCGCAGCGATCACACAGGCACTGCCGTAATTTATTTTGTTCAGCTCCGCAGTCAGGGGAGTTTCGTGGCGGCAGGTTATCGACAGGGGCGGCCTGGCCGGCGTATTATGCTCGGTCCCGAAGGTGACCAGGAATTCCTGTTCGTCGAAAAACTTCACAAAATTCTCAAGGACCTTCAAATCGTTTCGGCCGGGGATCAGTTCAACAGAAAAAATATTACGGTCTTTCAGGTAGCGGCAGAGTTTATCGTAATCATTTTCGAATTCAGTGAAACTGCCTTTGTCATTATCCAGAAGTACGGGATAGCATGGGATACCTCCGGCATCCAGGATGATGTTTATCATTGTTTCGAGGCTGAGAAAGGCCCCTGGATTTTCTTCAACAAAAGCCGGGCCTCCCTTTTTTAAAAGCCTGCTTCGCAATTCGTTATCCAGTGCAGATATATCTGAAACAGGAGCCTGTTGCTGCTTGCCGGCATAAAGGGACACCAGAAATTTTTTTAAATCAGTCTCTCCCGGAAAATGTTTCTTCAATTCAATCCTGAGGCATTTGACCAGGTGGCGTTCCCTGACAAGGCCCTTTGTATAATTTTTCTGAAGGAAATCATAATCAATTTTAATGGGGGCATTTCCAGCCGAAAGATGAAGGTTCAGTTTATCCGTCATCTCGCGTATCTGCTTAAGACTTTCCCCGAATACTTGGTCCAGCTTCGACCGGTTTGCTTTGGAGATCCTGTCATGCAGCACCAGGCCTTTCCCGCAGAAATAGATCCTGCCTGGATTGTCGGGATCATTGATCCGGACTCCGTTTCGCTGTGCTTCAGGGATCAGTCCCATGAATTCGATATTGAACAGGGGGAAGCGTTTATGTTTCACGGCTAGGGCTCCGAATTCCTCATAACCTGCCGTAGTAATAAAATCATTGATGCCAAGCACGTCCACCTGGTCCCTTTCCGCGAGTGTAAAGATCTCTTCGATGTCGTTAAATGCGCTGAAAGAATAGGGGGTATGAAAATGGGCGTTTACACTGAGAACAGGTTCGATCGGGTAGTTCGATTCGATTTTCCGAATCCCGGCAGCGGAGGGCATATCTGAAAAAATATTCATGGGCGGTTTTTGTTTAATGGGTTCTTTAAGACATCGAGGGCGTTCATAATGGCTGCAAAAATATTTTTTTCCCCCGAAGGGTCAATACCGCAGTGCGATTTAATTAACGCCGCAGGGCCTGAGGTATTTAATTCCCCGGCAAAGGACTCATCCGCCGGGAACATCCTGCCGGCCTCATCGGTACCCCGGAAATGAAAGCCGCAGGCAAGAGAAAAGGCGATCTTGTCAAAAGGCAGACCGTGTTTCGAAGCTATCCGGATTGCCCCGACCAGCCTGTCGTCGGGCCCCAGCTTTCGGTAAAGGTCCATGCCGACCCGGAAGACGGTATCCCCTAGCGCTTGATTGCGGAATCGCTTCAGCAAATCATCGATATGACCGGTAAGATCGGACATTATAAATTCTTCCGGGTATTCCCTGATAAGCGCTTCGGCCGACTGCAGCATTGTTTTCCGGGTAAATTCCCTGCAGTCAGGGTCATCCATGGCCTGGTAAAAATAAACCAACCGGGGGTTCCTGATATAACTATAATAGGCTCCCGCTGCATGGCCCAGGTTATGAATGAATGATTTCCTGTCGACCCATGCTTTCATATTTTTTTTCGGGGCAAGGCCGGGGATATCCGGGACCTCGTTCCGGAAGGCCTTCTCATCCAGGATCAGTATATTGTAAGGCTCTGCGAAGACCTGTAACCGGTCTTCTTCCATATCCCTGCGCGTCATGATGGGCACCATTTTACCGATGCTGGTCTCCACCAGGCCGATATTCTGATCGACAAACGAGGCATCCTCAAGTTCTTTGATAAACATTCCGCAAAGCATGATCGCGGCGTTCCTCAGATTTTCAGCGATGATCAGGTCCGTCCGGCAATCCAGCCCCCGGGATCTTTTCCGGCGGACAGCTTCCGAAATAAAGGGAACGATTGAAGGCAGGTTAAGCGGCCCTACACAGGTGGCCAGAAGAGAAGCACCGGCTATTTCATCGACGATTTTCTCCCTTTCGGAAATGTGAATCCCCCTGATATTGGCAATGTTCAGGACCTCGTCTCCGGCTTCACTTTTAATGATCACCCGGTATGACCTTCTATGATTCATTTCGGTGATCAGTGCGCGATCAACATCCACAAAAACAATTTCATATCCGCCGCGGCTGAATAACTGCCCGATAAACGATCTGCCGATCTTTCCTGCGCCGAATAATACGAGCTTTTTCAAATTAAACGCCTTTTCTGGCCCGGTCGATCAGCTCACTGCCGGAAAAAACATGTTTCGGTTTATGCCCTTTCAGGGGAATAACCTTCTGATGGATGGCGTCAATGATCCAGTCTTCTTGCGGGAAAAAATAGGGTTCCATCTCGTAGGGCGGAGTGATCCAGTTTCGGGAACCAACAACCACCGGAGGAGCGTCGAGAAAATCGAAAGCCAGCTCCGTGATTGCCTGTGCCATGTCCTTCAGGTAGGATCCCCTGGAACAAGCGTCGGAAACCAAAACAATTTTTCCAGTCTTTTTAATGGAATCCACCACCGGTTCATAATTGAAGGGGACCAGGCTGCGGGCATCGATGATCTCTGCGTCGATCCCGTATTTTTCTTTAAGGATATCGGCGGCTGCCAGGCATTTATACAGGGTTGCGCCGATGGTCAGCAGGGTTATGTCCTTCCCCTGTCGCTTCACATCCGGATCCCCGATTGGGATTTCGTAGTATCCTTCCGGCACGCCCCCGGGATGAAAGAGCTCCGGCACATCGTAGATCCTCTGGCTTTCAAAATATACGACCGGGTCGGTTCCCTGAAGCGCTGAGTTCATCAGCCCTTTGGCGTCATACGGAGTAACGGGGAAAACAACTTTCAGGCCAGGGATATGGGCGACAATGGATGACCAGTCCTGCGAATGCTGGGCACCGTATTTCGATCCTACGGATACACGCAATACAACGGGCATTCTCAGCAGATCGCCGCTCATGGCCTGCCATTTCGAAAGCTGGTTGAAAACTTCGTCGCCTGCCCTGCCGAGAAAATCACAATACATCAATTCAGGGACCGCCCTTCCTCCGCACAGGCCGTATCCTACTGCTGCGCCCACAATGGCACCTTCCGATATCGGCGAATTGAAAAGTCTCTGATACGGAATGGCTTCGGTGAGCCCCCTGTAAACGGCGAAAGCCCCACCCCAGTCCCTGTTTTCCTCACCAAACGCGACCAAGGTGGGATCCTTATAAAATCTGTCGAGGATTGCTTCAAAAATTCCGTCCCGGAGATTAAAAGCTTTTATTTTCGGGACCGGTTTCCCGTCCCTTATCCCGAACCTTTCCTTTCCGGCGATCTGCTTCACCCTGGGATTCTCCTCCATCGACAGCATAACATCAGGCTTCCCCTCTTCCATCCGATCCAGCGAAAGATTGGAAAACATGAATTGTCCGATAACATTGGGATCTTTTTCGAAATCAAGACGTGGTGAAATACCCGGATCGGATGCAAGCCGCAATGCTTTTGCAACAGCCGTTGATGCATAATTTCTGATATCCTGAAGCTGCTGTGTCGTGGCAATTCCCGCTTTAACGAGCTTCTCACCGTAGGATAGGATGGAATCCTGTTTTTCCCAAGCTTCGATTTCTTCCTTTGTCCGGTAAGAAGAGGCATCGGAGGGGCTGTGCCCGCTGATGCGGTACGTCACCGTATCGAGAAGGACCGGACCTTTTTTTTCCTTGATCAGGTTTATTTTTCTCCGGAAGGCATCGATAACCGCCAGGGGATCATAGCCGTCAACCCGTTCTGCATGCATTTGTTCGGGGTTTACGCCGGCCCCGATCCTGGCCAGCATCTGGAATCCCATCGTTTCTCCGGCGGTCTGCCCACCCATCCCGTACTGGTTATTCATAAAATTAAAGATCAATGGCAGGCCCCCCCGGTATTCGCCCTCCCAGAGCAGTTTGAACTGGTCCATGGTGGCAAAGGAAAGGGCTTCCCATGTCGGGCCGCAGCCTGAAGATGCATCACCGATATTTACGACGACAATTCCATTCTTCCGGTTTACCTTTTTAAACAGGGCGGCGCCGACGGAAATATCGGCCGATCCGCCGACAATGGCATTATTGGGATATATGCCGAAGGGTGGGAAGAAGGCATGCATGGATCCGCCCAATCCCTTGTTGAATCCGTATTCCTTGCCGAAAATTTCTGCCAGGGTCCCATACAGCAGGAAGTCGATGGCCAGATCGGTGAAGTTTCCCTGATGATCCTTTTCAACTACGCTCAATGTCTTTCCATTGAAATAATTTTTCATAATCCGGCCGACCTTTTGTTCATCGGCTTTCCTGATCACCGACAATCCCTTGGCCAGGATCTCGCCATGACTCCTGTGTGAGCCGAAAATGTAATCGTCCTCATCGAGGAGGAAGGCCATTCCGACTGCCGCGGCTTCTTGTCCGACAGAGAGATGTGCAGGCCCCGGATGATTATAGGCAATACCATAACACTCTCCTTTGGTCTTGATGAAATTCAGCATATTTTCAAATTCCCGGATGATAGCCATATCCCGGAAAACGGCGATAAATTCAGCTGTTGTATAATTAATCTTCTCATCCTCAAGATTCCTGTCATAGGCATTGACAGGGATCGGACGGAAGCTGATTTCTGATTTCTTTCGTACCTCGCGGGGGTTGATGAATGCAGCCTTTGGCATATGATAAAAATTTAATTATTCAAAGTTTGTTATCCGTTGTGCCACTTCTTTGAGGAATATGGCGGCAGGGGCGCCGTCAACCGCCCTGTGGTCGAAGGTAAGCGAGAGTCCGATGGCGGGAATAAATTCCATAACACCATTTCCGGAATCTTCCGGCCTGAAGCGGATTGCATTGATCCCAAGAATACCTACCTGGGGCGGGTTGAGTACAGGCGTAAACATTTCAACGCCAAGGGCTCCCAGGTTTGTAACTGAAAAAGTTGCACCCGAAAGCAGTTCAGGATCGATATTTCCTTTATTGGCCCTCGACGCCAGGTCCTTAATCCGGTCGGAAAATTCCTGCAGGCTCAAAGTATCCGCATGAAATACTGTCGGGACCATTAAACCGCGTGGTGTGTCGACGGCAAATCCGAGGTGGACAGCGTTAAAAAAGCGTACCGATTCGCCGAGAAAATGGGAATTCATATACGGATGAATTTTCAGCGACTTTACAACGGCATAGCAAACCAGATCGTTAATGGTTATGCCGGGGCTCATCGATCCTTCCTGGATTTTTTTATATTTTTTCCTGAGTTCAAGGATCGCGCTGGCGTCGGCGCTCGAATGGAGGGTAAGCTGGGCCGTATTCTGCAGGGATGCCTGCATATTTCGGGCGATGATCTTTCTGATATTTGACAGCGGCATTTCTTCGTAATCTTTCAGGACCTGTTTTCCTGACTTGCCTTTCAGGTCGGCAACGGTTATTTTTCCGCCCGACCCGCTCCCGGCTTTCGGCAGGGCAACTTTGTCGCTGAAGGCCATCGATTTCGCGAGTGGTGTGGCTTTGGGCAAGGATGAAGCAGCCCTGAGGATGTCTTTCTCGACGATCCTCCCACCCGGCCCCGATCCGCTCACCACGGTTGGGTTCACCCTCAATTTCTTTGCGGCCTTCCTTGCTCTTGGTGAAATGCTGATCCTGCCTTCCGGCAACTCATGGTTTCCGGGCTGTTCGGCTATGTTGATTTCCCGGCTTGATTCCGGATTTGACTGTTCACTTCCTCCGGCCTGGGTTGCAGCTCCAGGGATGAGGCCGGCATAGGATTCTCCTTCCTGGCCAATAACACCGATATTCTGGAGAACGGGTACGAGATCGCCCGTAGCGGCAAATGTTTCGAGCAGGATTCCGTCTTCCGGGGCTTCGGCATCGAAGGTGGCTTTATCGGTTTCGTAGGTAAAGAGCAGATCGCCCTTTTTTACCATCGACCCTTTTTCGACGTGCCAGGATGAAAACAGGCAGGATTCGACCGACTGGCCCTGCCGCGGCATGATCACCGGAGTTGCCATGATGAGGATTTTTGGTAACTTGTAAACATAAGTTATTACAACTTCTTGGTTTTTGTCTTGAATATATTAAAATTTCGAAATAATTGAGAAACTTGTAATAACAAGTAAAGATATCAATCCTGCCCAAGATTTAAAACAGGGCCATAAATATTTATTTCAGGATTAATGGCAGTTGTATCGCAGTACAGGAAATTATACGAGATGTTGCGCAGGCATATCAGCGACGGCTTATACCCGGAGGGGAGCCTGCTTCCATCCGAAAATGAATTATGCCGCATCCATGAAGTAACGCGGCCCACCGTAAGACAGGCTTTATCGAAGCTTGTGAACGAGGGGTATATACAAAAGCATCAGGGGAAGGGAAGCATCGTGAAAACCCTACCGAAGGGGATCGGGATCTTATCGATTGAAGGGACAACATCCAG
>DATDPY010000441.1:0-3784 GCA_035292565.1 Cyclobacteriaceae bacterium
AAAGGGTTCCAGGGACCCGCAGAACAGTGGTTTCGACCGGAGGCCTGTCGCCAATAAAATAAATAAGGAATGAAATGAGCAGAAATAATACAATGCTGTAACCAATCACCCTTGGCGTAAAAAGATTCTGTTTCGATTCACTGATGCTGTTGTAGGATCCAAAACGTATCAGGCCTCTTTTTCGCCTGATCTTGTCCATCACCTCGTCGCAGGCGTCCATACAGGCTGTGCAATTGACACATTCAAGCTGGATGCCGTTCCGGATATCGATTCCGGTGGGACAAACGTGTATACACAATTTACAGTCGACGCAATCCCCGTTACCTGCAGGAATTTCGTGCTGATCTTTTTTTAGCCTGCCACGCGGTTCACCCCGCAGCCAGTCGTACATTACCGCAATCGTATTCTTTCCGACAAACACGCCCTGCAACCTTCCATACGGGCATATGGTTGTGCAGACTTGCTCGCGGAAATACGCAAATACTAAATAAAAGAATCCAGTGAAAAATACGATCCCGGCGAATCCCGCTAGATTCTCCATCGGGGAATGGCTCACAAGCATTTTTACCTTTTCAATCCCGACGAGATAGGCCATCAGGATATGCGAAATGAGGATGGAGATCAGGATGAAGATGAAATGTTTCGCGGCCCTTTTAATGGTCTTCCCAGCATTCCATGGCATCTGATCAAGCTTCCGCTGCTTTCCTGAATCGCCTTCAATCAGGTATTCAATTTTACGGAAAATCATTTCCATAAAGATGGTTTGAGGGCAGGCCCATCCGCACCAGACCCGGCCATATACAACCGTGAATAGGACAATGAATACAACGAACGTGATTAAAGCGATGGCGAAAATATGAAAATCCTGGGGCCAGAATGGAGTGCCGAAAATCACAAACCGCCGGTTTATAATATCGAATAACATGAACGGGTGCCCGTCGGTTTTTATGAAAGGGCCGATAAACAAGAGTCCCACGAGGAGGATCGAAACATATACCCTGGCATTATGATATCTCCCGGAAGGTTTTTTCGGGTAAACCCACAGCCGCTTCCCGGCATTATCCACGGTTGAGACCCTGTCTCTGAACTGATCATCGTATGAGTAAAGGTCTTCCTTCTGCACGCCTGTCAATTAAAATTTATTCTGCAGATCAATTTCCTTGTGGATCATTACCTGTTGGGCGGTATCTTCTGCAGAGGAAGGCTCGGGCGTGTACAGATCGCCCTGCGGTTCCTTGGGCTTGGCCGGGACTGTACCTTTAAGGGTTTCAATGAAGCAGGAAACGTCCCTGATCTCCGCCGGGCGCAATTGAGTTTGCCAGGAAATCATTCCCTTTTCGGGGACCCCGTATTTAATTACCTTGAACATATCCCGGATATTGCCCCCGTGGATCCAGTATTCATCCGTCAGATTAGGACCGACACCGCCACCGCCATCAGGGGCATGGCATGCAACGCAAAGTTTTATAAATATGGATTTGCCGTTATCGATGATGGCCGGTTCTGCTGAGAATTCGACATTGGTTTCATCGATCGATTCAGCCGTTAATACCTTCCGGGCCTCCATCTCTTCTTGTGCCCTCGTAAGCTGGTTTATATATTCTTCGCCCGACAGTGGAAATAAATTGAAAACATGAAATAACAGGAGATATACCGCCGCCCATCCGATCGAAATATAAAACAACCACATCCACCAGGGAGGAAGGTGATTGTCGAGTTCCCGGATACCATCGTAGTTGTGTTCGAGCATTACCTTGTACTCTTCTTCAACAGGCGTGGCTTTTGAAAGTGATTTGGAAATTTTTTTCCAGATATTATCACCGGCCGTCCCGACAGCTTCTCCGGAATCAGGCATAAATCCGGGTTTTTCCCGGAGGAGCACTGACCTTACCACTTTAAGGGCATAAATGGCTACGATCAGTACGAGGATGGAAACCGCAATCACCGTCCATATGGCGATCAGCAGCAGTGTATCGGTATTCATGGCATAATCCTGGTTGGCAGGGGCCTGTACAGCCGTCTGCGCATGGGATATGGTTCCGTAGAAAATAAACAGGAATGTTATCAGGACTTTCTTCATCGTCGGGAATATTTATGCTTCCGGTTGGTTTTCAATTGACTTGTTTTGCGCATCATCCTCAAACGGGATATTCTTCATTTTCTCAATGATTTTCGGATCTGTTTTCACGATCACGATGATAATCAAGATAAAAAATATGAAGAAGATGATCAGGCCGATTACCGGCCAGAGGTATATTTCAGGCGTGGATTGTAAAACGTTCTGGTACATTTTTTTTATGGTTTTGCCGGAGTTGCTGTTTTTTCAACCTTGATATCGGTTCCCAGCCTCTGCAGATAGGCTATCAATGCGATGATCTCAAGACCGGGATCCGTTTCAACCCCTTCTTTTTTCAGATTTTCTGTTATCCCAATCGCCTGGTCTTGAAGATCAGTCCCGGCCATCGATTCGTAATTTTCGGGATAGGGCACGCCGATTTTCCGCATCGCAGTAATTTTTGCTGCCGTTGATTCGATATCTATCGGGTTTTCGAATAACCAGGGATATGGCGGCATAATCGATCCTGAAGACATGGAAGTAGGATCCCACATATGATTGTAGTGCCAGACGTTGCTGTATTTTCCCCCGACACGATGGAGGTCCGGACCCGTTCTTTTAGATCCCCACAGGAAGGGGTGATCATAAACATATTCTCCGGCCTTGGAATATTCCCCATTATACCTGACTGTTTCCGATCGGAAGGGCCTGACCAGTTGGGAATGGCAGGTATAACATCCTTCGCGGATATAGATATCGCGTCCCTGTAATTCCAGGGGAGTATATGGTTTTACGCTTTCAATCGTAGGGATATTTGATTTGATCAGGAAGGTAGGAACAAATTCAACGATCCCCCCGATCAGGATGGCCACAAGAGCAAGGATAGTGAATACCACGGGTTTTCCTTCCAAAATCCGATGCCAGTAGGATTCTTTTACTACGGATTTTTCAAGTGCCGGGGCTTCCGCCTCCTCGTTGGCAACCAGCTTGCCCTGACGCGCAGTCTTCACGAGATTATAAGTCATTATAATCGCCCCGGTCAGATACAGCGCCCCGCCGATCGACCGGATGATGTACATCGGGATGATCTGGGTTACGGTTTCAAGAAAATTCGGGTAGGAAAGGAATCCATCGGCATTGAATTGTTTCCACATCAGACTTTGTGTAAAACCGCCGAAGTAAAGAGGCAATGCATAAAAAATGATGCCGAGTGTCCCAACCCAGAAGTGCGTATTTGCCAGGTTCCTGGAATAAAGTTTATTGCCGTAGATCCTGGGAACGATCCAGTAAAGTATCCCGAAGGTGAGAAATCCGTTCCAACCCAATCCGCCGATATGGACATGAGCGATGATCCAATCGGTGAAGTGAGCAAATGCGTTTACATTTTTCAGCGAGAGCATCGGGCCTTCGAAGGTGGCCATGCCGTAGGCCGTTACAGCCACGACAAGAAATTTAAGAATGGGATCTTCACGGACCTTATCCCAGGCCCCGCGCAGTGTAAGCAGCCCGTTTAGCATCCCGCCCCAGCTAGGGGCCAGGAGCATGATGGAAAAAACCGTGCCGAGCGATTGGGCCCAGTCGGGCAGGGCGGAATACAGCAGGTGGTGTGGCCCCGCCCAGATATAGATAAAGATCAATGCCCAGAAATGAATGATGGATAACTTATAGGAATATACCGGCCGGTTCGCAGCCTTGGGGAGGAAATAATACATCAGTCCGAGGTAGGGT
>DATDPY010000442.1:0-4420 GCA_035292565.1 Cyclobacteriaceae bacterium
GAAAATGTTTTACGATACCAGCCGGTGCCGCCGACCGTATAGCCACCGCCTACCTGGCTGACGGCATGATGGAGAAAAGGCGATCCGGTCCCCGGAATATCCTCAATGCTCCAGTCGTGGGGCAGATCAACCACCCGCCAGGCGGAATCGTCAAATCCGGGAGTTTCGGCTGACTGCATGCCCCCGTGGTGAAATCGCCATTCATTATCAAACAGCCGGGTCTGGGAAATGCAATTGACAGAAATAAGAATCACCATGAATATCATAGGGAAAATCCTGATACGCCAGGAATATTCAGCCCTGACGGTTTTGCCAGGAACTTTTATTTTATTTTTCATCATCCTTTATTTGAAGAGCGAAGTGATTTCTTGCATATTTCATTTTTCAAATTCCTAATCTCAAATCCCAAATCTCAAAATCCAAATTCCAAAATCGGAGTCCATAAATAGTTTCTGGGATTCTTTGATAATTTTGGAATACCTACTTGGAATTTGGAGCTTGAAATTTGGAATTTATCTTTTATGAATTCTCATAATCCTGAAATGCGTGCTTCCGCGGAAGCGATCGGAGGCAAATCGTTTACGGGCTTGTCAAGGTAAAACCACACACAGCTCGAACAGTCATCCTCCCGTTCAAACAAGCCCTGATCTTTCGGAGTGCCGTGGGCGCTAAATTCGAAAGAGGCAAGCTCTTTACCGGCTTTAAGAATGGGCTTATCTGCATTTTTCGGATCCCTTTTTACATCGCGTCCCCACCAGCCGATCTGCTGGATGGTCACGCGGGCATCCTGCCGGAAGTATACAGGATCCGGAACATGAAGGCGGTAAAAGCAATAACGGAATTTCTCATGATCGGCCAGATGGCATCCCTGGTACAGATTGGCATACTGGCCCTGACCCCAGCCGGTGCCGATATAATCTTCGGTGCCGGTGCCGCAAAGAGTGGGAAATTCCGTATCACCGTCGAGGTACACTTTCACTTCGCCTTCACCCCACCAGGTTTTGTAATACAGGTCCTGGTTTGCGATCACTCCGATATTGCATCCCAGGTATCTTCCCTTGCCTGCTACTTTCGGGAGTATTTCATAATCTTTCTGCAAGACCGTAGGATTCTCCCTTCTGAAATATGCATGGAAATATAAAACGTTATCGGGGAACTTATTGCCGACGGTGTAGTCCACATCATAGAAGAAGGCGCCAAGGTCCGTTCCGCTTTCATTCGTGACCGTTATTTTCATTCCTGTCCGGAACGGCATGGGAATGTAGCAGTTGAAGCTCCGGCCTTCCGGGCTGGCAAACAGGGCCGACTGGAATGTCACCATCTGGCCCAGGCCCTGGCTGAAGAAATCGCCGATGGGTGCGGATACAGCCGGCTTATCGGAACCGTCCCAGTAAAATTGAAGCAGAAGGCCGCGCAGCATCTGCGGACTGCGGTCATTGATCGTTACCCATATCCGGCGGACCATCCCACTGGTGTTTGCCGCTTCGGCAAGCACTCTCATTTCCCCGTTTTTAAAGTCGGTAATGCAGGGAGAACCCTTCCTGCCTGCATTAGCCTGACCTCCTTTTCCTTTCTCGCCCTTTAAATTTTCCGCGCTTGCCCAGCGGGATTCCACACCCTCCGGGATCACGAACAGTTGGTCCTCCCCAGAATAGGAATTCCCGGTATCAGGCGAATTTGTGCATTGTATTATTGATATCATTCCGGCTAAGAAAATCGGTAAGCCGGCAAGTTTTTTCAAGAGTTGAAAATGTGTATTCATGACCTTGTTTTTAGTTAGTTAAAAATTCCATCAGCCGGTATATGTCGGGCTGGATCCATATTTGAAATTAAAACCTTAAGATAAATTAATTCTTCATAAAATAACAGGAATATAAATTAGCTTGATAAAGGAAGGGCTTATGTTTAATTTGCCGCGAAATTATTAACCGGATTTATCAACATATCCCATGGCAGAGACACCCGCCAGGTTGGAACAACTGCTCAACAGGCTCGATGCGCTGTCGAAGCGGCATGAAGTTTTTAAAAAGGAGATCGAGGATATTCGCCGGGAGATCGACCGGTTAAGAGAGTCCCCGGCACGTCAGGCAGAACCTGAAAAAATAACGGGTACGGCCAGTCCATTGGAAAGTCCCAAACCGTTATTATCGCCTCCATCGACGGAGGCCCCGGTTACATCGACACCTGATTTTTTCAAAAAGCTTAAAGCCAGGTCCGATTTTGAAAAATTCATCGGCGAAAACCTGATCAATAAGATCGGGATCGCCATCACCGTTATTGGTGTGGGGATCGGCACCAAGTATGCCATCGACCACGAATTGATCAGCCCGCTTACCCGGATCATTCTGGGGTATCTCTTTGGAGCCGGATTGCTGGGATTTGCCATACGGTTGAAAAAGAACTATGAGAATTTCAGCGCTGTCCTTCTGAGCGGGGCCATTGCAATTTTATATTTCATCACGTTTGCGGCTTACAGTTTTTATTCCCTCGTCCCGCAAGCCCTGGCTTTTGTCCTCATGGTGGTATTCACAGCTTTTGGAGTTATCGCGGCGATCAACTATAACCGTCAGGTAATTGCTCATATCGGTCTGGTCGGCGCTTATGCGGTCCCATTCCTCCTGAGCACGGATTCGGGAAAGGCGGAGATCCTATTCTCCTATATGGCCATCATAAATGTCGGTATCTTAATTATTGCATTCAGGAGATACTGGAAAACCCTGTTTTACAATGCCTTCCTCCTGTCCTGGTTCATATTCTTGCTTTGGTATTTTGAGGATTTCGATGTCGCGAAGCACCTTGGCTTATCATTGTCGTTCGCCACATCATTTTTCCTGATATTTTATGTAACCTTCCTCGCCTACAAACTGATCAACAACGAAAAATTCTCCATACAGGATATAATCTTCCTGCTTTTAAACAGTTTTATATTTTATTCCCTTGGGTATGCTATACTGGATGAACATCCGACCGGGGAAAAATTGCTCGGTTTGTTTACCCTCGCAAACGCCGTCCTGCATTTTTCTGTCAGCCTGGCGGTTTACCGGAAAAAGCTGGCCGACAGCAATCTTTTTTACTTTATAACGGGACTGGTGCTGGTTTTCATTACCATCGCCTTTCCTGTCCAGCTCAACGGCAGGTGGGTAACCCTGCTCTGGGCGGGCGAAGCCGTATTGCTTTTCCGGATCGGGACATCGAAGGGTATATTATTCTACCGCAAATTATCGTATCCCCTGATGCTTCTTGCATTTTTCAGCATCATCCACGACTGGGTCTCTGTATACGGTGATTATGCTTTCACGCAGGAAGAGACAACGATCACACCGGTATTCAATATACACCTCCTTACCTCGGTCCTGGTCATCGCATCGTTCCTCTATATAAACCTGTATCATATTCGAAAACCTGATTTGCCATCCATTTTCAAGGACAGGTTCCTGGTCCACCTGGTTGGGTTTTCCGTTCCGGCCATACTGCTGGTAACCGCTTACTATTCATTCAGGGTGGAAATTGATCATTACTGGCAACAAGCTTTTCACCTTTCTTCGCTAGAGATCCGGAACCCGGGTGAAGAAGCTGCGGACTATTACCAGGATTATGACCTCCTCCAATTCAAGACTGTCTGGATAATCGGGTACACCATGCTGTTTTTCGTAACAATCGCCTGGGTCAATTTAAAAAAGATAAGGAATAAAATTCTCGGTTATGTCATCCTCGGCCTCAGCGCCTATACCCTTGCGGTATTCCTCATCGAAGGATTACCTGCCCTTGGCCATCTTCGCGACAGTTACCTGAACTTGGAGCTATCGGAATATTATGTCCGTGGCCCGATGCATATCGTAGTCAGGTACTTCTCCATCGCATTCGCCGCAATTTTGCTCTTTACCATGAACCGGTGTACAAGCCAGGATTTTATCCACAAAGACCTGAAAGTCGTTTTTGAACTTTTCCTTCATATCAATATTGTTGCTCTGGCCAGCAGCGAGTTGATCCATTGGCTGGAGATGGCGCGGATCACCCAGTCGGATAAGCTCGGGCTGAGCATCCTCTGGGGAGTTTATTCCTTATTTATGATTGTGTTGGGGATTATGAAACACAAAAAGTTCCTGCGGATAGGGGCCATTGTTTTATTCGGTATTACGTTGCTAAAATTGTTCTTCTACGATATTTCACACTTAAATACAATTTCGAAGACCATCATTTTCATTTCCCTTGGAATCTTATTACTTGTAATTTCATTCCTATATAATAAGTATAGGCTTCTGATTGCAGAAAATAATGAAAAATAGGCTTCTGATTTTTCTGGTTCTTATGATTTGCCGGACGGCGGCAGTTGGACAGGCGAACGATTTCCGGTATTCCAGGCAGCTTATGGGACCCACCGATACCTGGAACCGGATTATCATCCCCGCCGGAATTTTCG
>DATDPY010000443.1:0-3999 GCA_035292565.1 Cyclobacteriaceae bacterium
TCCTGATTTTTTCACAGGGTTGATATTTGAATTCCATGCTCCCGAACTGGGCGTCTTTCGTTATATCGAGTAGGACCGGTCCTGGCCTGCCGGAACGGGCTATGTAAAATGCCTTCGCTACAGCTTCGGGGATTTCTTCTGTTTTGGATACCTGGTAATTCCATTTGGTGACAGGCATGGAAATCCCAAGGACGTCGGTCTCCTGAAAGGCGTCAGATCCCAGAAGATGGGAGGGAACCTGGCCGGTGATACAGACAATGGGTGTAGAGTCGATGAAAGCATCAGCGATCCCCGTGATTAAATTTGTTGCGCCAGGGCCGCTGGTAGCAAAGCACACGCCTACCTTTCCGGATACCCTTGCATATCCCTGTGCCGCATGAGCCGCACCCTGTTCGTGACGTACAAGGATGTGATTCATCCGGTCGGAATAATGATAAAGCGCATCGTAGATCGGCATTATTGCCCCTCCCGGATATCCGAATATTGTATCCACCTTTTCTTCGAGGAGCGAAAGGATCAAAGCTTCGGAGCCTGTAACCCGGTGAAGCTTGTGATCGCTGTGAATCGATTTGGGTTTTACAATTGTAGACATATGCTATTGTTTATTGATCTGTGACACATCCTTCCGTGGCATCGGCAACCATCCTTATATATTTGCCAAGGATCCCCCGCGTATATTTGTAGGCGGGTTTTTTCCAGGCGCTTCTCCGTTGTTTGATTTCTTCTTCTGAAAGCTGTACTTCGATGGAGTTCCTGGTCGCATCGATGGTAATAATATCGCCGTCTTTTAAAAGTGCAATGGTACCGCCCTCCTGGGCTTCAGGGGTGATATGACCCACGACAAAGCCATGTGAGCCTCCTGAAAATCGCCCGTCGGTAATCAGGGCTACATCCTTTCCTAATCCCGCCCCGATAACTGCGCCGGTTGGCTTCAGCATTTCCGGCATCCCGGGCGCTCCCTTCGGACCCTCATACCTGATTACGATCACGTCGCCTTTCTTAACGGTTTTGCCGATACCATCGATCGCCTCGAACTCATTATTAAAAACTTTGGCCGGACCTGAAAATCTTTCTCCTTCCTTGCCTGTGATTTTAGCTACGGCGCCCTTTTCAGCCAGGTTCCCGAAAAGGATCTGAATATGGCCGACTTTCTTGATGGGATCATTGAGCGGTTTAATTACATCCTGACCAGCCTTAAGGTCACCTGCCAGGGAAAGATTTTCTGCGAGGGTTTTACCCGTAACGGTCAGGCAATCGCCGTGTAAAAAGCCTTCCCTGAGAAGGTATTTCATCAGTGCCGGAATCCCCCCGACATCGTGAAGATCTTCCATCAGATATTTCCCGCTTGGCTTAAGATCGGCAATAAATGGCGTTTTATTTGAAATATCCTGGAAATCGTTGATTGTCAGCTTGATATCACATGCTTTTGCCATGGCAATCAGGTGAAGCACAGCATTGGTTGACCCGCCAAGCGCCATCACCAGAGTAATTGCGTTTTCGAAGGCTTTGAGGGTCATAATGTCGCGGGGTTTAATATCCCTCACCATCAGGTTTTGGACAGCCTCACCGATCGTCTGACATTCATTATTTTTTTCGTTGCTTATTGCAGGATTGGAAGAACTGAAAGGCAGGCTCATCCCAAGCGCTTCAATAGCTGACGACATGGTATTCGCAGTATACATTCCGCCGCAGGCACCCGCGCCTGGGATCGAATTTTTAATTATCCCTTCATAATCCTCATCCGATATTTCGCCTTTAAGCTTTTTGCCATAGGCCTCAAATGCAGATACAATATTCAGGTCTTCACCTTTCCATTTCCCTTTCCTGACAGTACCTCCGTAAACCATAATCCCCGGACGGTTGAGTCTTGCAAGGGCAATCAATGCCCCGGGCATATTTTTATCACAACCGACCACGGCAATGAGGGCATCATAATGCTGTGCATTTGCAACAGTTTCGATGGAATCGGCGATGATTTCACGGGAGGGCAGGGAATATTTCATGCCTTCCGTGCCCATGGAAATGCCATCGCTTACGCCAATGGTGTGAAAAATAAGGCCCAGCAATTCACTGGAATCAACGCCCTTCTTTATTTTTTCAGCCAGGCTGTTCAAATGCATATTGCAGGGATTTCCCTGGAAACCTGTGCTGACAATGCCTACCTGCGCTTTTTTAAGGTCCGATGAACTTAAACCCAATGCATAAAGCATTGCCTGGGAAGCTGGCTGGCCTTCCATTGCCGTTAGCTTGCTGCTGTACTTGTTAATCATTGTACTCATTAGTATAGATATTAAAAAAGCCTTTCCCGTGTGAGAAAGGCTTTTTTTTATAGGATATTATTATACCTTTCTCATCTATCAGGCAGCACGATCACCACGATAACAATGATAAGGGATATAATACTTCTCAAATCAAACATTTTCTATAATTCCGGACGGATAAAATTAAATTCCGTAAAAATTAAGAATCACAAATTTCAGGTAAATAATTCAAAAATCAAAAAAATAACCGGAAAATTTCAAAATTCTTCATGATGTTCCGGATATTGATAGCGTCAGGCACCGGATCATCTTCGATTTAAGCTCGTCGGGGTTGAACGGCTTGGGGATGTAATCGGTAAATCCAACGGAGGAAAGCATATGCATATCTGCAATCATTACGTCGGCCGTAATGGCAATGACAGGAACGTCTTTGGAACGGCAGGCGTTGTTATTCCTGATTTTCTTAATCGATTCATACCCGTCCATAACCGGCATCTGGAGGTCCATAAGGATGATGTCGTATTTATTATCCCTGGCCGATAGCATTGCCTCGTTGCCGTTCACTGCGGTTTCAACAATCATCTCCCATTTTTCCAGGTATCGGCGGGCAACCTTTAAATTCATCTCGTTGTCCTCCGCCAGAAGGATCAATTTGTTCTTAAGAAGATTATTCGCCGGACCTTCCCCGGGCGATATATCGCTATTCGGTCTGCTAATTTCTTTTCCCGCTCCAAATTCAAGATCGAAGTAAAATATTGAGCCGGCTCCCGGATTTGATGTAAAATCAATATCGCTTCCCTGTAATTTCAGAAGAAGACGCGTGATTGTCAGGCCGAGCCCCGAGCCGCCATACTTTCTCGTGGTATCCGAATCACCTTGAATGAACCTTTCGAAGATGCTGTCATGATGTTCGGGTAAGATTCCGATGCCTGTGTCAGTAACCTGGAAGGAAATAATCTGTATGCCGTTTGATTTCTCCTTAAGAAAAATATTTAATTCAACACTTCCGTTTTCAGTGAATTTTAATGCGTTCGAAAGAAGGTTGTTAAGGATCTGGGTAAGCCTTACCGGGTCCCCGATGACCTGAGGTGCAATTGCAGGATCAATTCGTGTGGTAAACCGGATCCTTTTTTCTGCGGCTTTTCCCTCATGCAGGCGGGTGACTTGTTTTACCAGCCCGGCCAGGTTAAAGTCAATTTTTTGGATGTCGATTTTCCCTTCCTCGATTTTGGCAATGTCCAGGATATCATTGATCAGGAAAAGCAGGTTTTCTCCTGAGAACCGGATGGCTTCAAGATATGAGGTTTTATCTTTCGCGTCGGGTTCCTAGATCAGGATACCAGCGAATCCGAGGATGGCGTTCAGCGGTGTCCTGATTTCGTGGCTCATATTTGACAGAAAGTTTTGCTTTGCCCTCGATGCACCTTCAGCCTTATCCTTTGCACGAATAAGTTCGAGGTTCTTCCTGATTATTTCTTCCTGGGCCGACACAATTTCCAGGTTCCGCGCTTCGATTTCCTTATTGATTACCCGAAGGCTTATATTCGACCGTTTTTTCGCTTCGTATGCACGCCAAAGCAGGAATACGATGATAACCAGAAAACAGGCCAGCAATAACAGGCTGTGAAATACAAGGTCTTGTTCAAATATGAACGAATTATTATTCATTCCAATGTCTTACATGCCACAGGATGATTGTTCCTAAAAGTTAAAGAAATATTTTTATACAATGATTAAT